>JAADHP010000223.1 GCA_013151785.1 Nitrospirota bacterium
AAAGGCAAAAAACATTGAACTGATACTGTATCCATCTCTTTCAGGCATAATCAAACACCTCCTTTTGTTGTTAAGCTTTTTACAAAAACCTTGAATCCAGTCTTTACACCCTCTCTCAGCCCTGCAATGGTTGCATTGGTTTCCTTCTGAAGATTGTATATCACATTCCGAACCCCTGTAAGCGCCTTTACAGTCTCTTCAAGTAGACTGGTAATATCTTTTACATTCTCTGTGACTGTTTCAACATCCTCGGTTATAGCCTTCATATTATGCAGTGTTCCCCTTAACTCCTCTACTGTTGGTAGCAGTTCTGCCTCTGTCCGGTCCATAAAGGTATTAAATCTCTGCAAGGTTCTTTTAATTTCAAATAGGAGAGGGATGAGAAACACAACGAGCACCAGCACTGCAAGGGCCATAATGATTATTGCAATATCTCCCATGATGACTTCATTATAGCAAAGATTGAATAAAAAGTGAAGCTGTTAAATAATAAGGGATTTCAACGGGAGTCCCAAAATTTCCGGATTCTGATATGCTATATTATAACCAGGAATCCTACTATGGAGGACTGATATGAAAGTATTCAATGTGATGGAAAAGGTCAAAGAAGGTGGCGAGTATATACTGGGATACGATGAAACAGGCTCCCATGCCTGTTATATGATCTACGGTGTAATAGCACCTGGTGAAAAAGACCGTCTTTTAAAGCCAGGAAAGGGGCATGAAGAAATCCTCCTTGTGCTGGAAGGTGAGTTCAGATTATATGGGGATTGCGATGTTATACTGAAAAAAGGGCAGGCAATTCATGTTGATGGAGAGCATGTCTGTTTTATTGAAAACATCAGCGATACAGAAGGTGTGTATGTAATAGCTGGTGGACATTCCACTGTAAGTCATCATTAATCTTTTCTGAGATCTCTATTCACAGCCCTGGATGCATACAGTTGTTTCTGCTGTTCCTTTAAAGAAGCAATCAGGCTATTTGTCTGCGCAACATATCTTTTAAAGTCAGCCATATATTTTTTTGGTACTGGTCTGTCTCTTGGAACCCTCATTCTCAGTGGGTTTATGAATTTACCGTACTTTTTCACCCTGTAATCCAGATGAGGGCCTGTGGCCATTCCTGTCATCCCCACATAACCAATGATCTGGCCCTGCACAACCCTTACACCTCTTCTTATACCGCGCTTGATCCTGGAGAGATGCCCATAGTAGGTTTCATATCCATTGGGGTGCCGGATAATAACACACTTTCCATAGTGCCCCTTCCAGCCTGCATATTTTACAGTGCCGTTTCCTGCTGCTGAGACTGGTGTGCCAGTAGGTGCAGCATAATCAACACCAAGATGGGGTCTGAATATCTTCAGTATTGGATGCTTTCTTCTGTAACTGAATCCTGAACTTATATACCTGAACCTCAAAGGTGCCCTCATGAGGGCCTTTTTCAATGAACGGCCTTTTGAATCGAAATAGTATGCCCTTCCATTCAGTTCGTATCTATAGGCCTCGAATCTTTTACCATTATTCACAAACTCTGCAGCAAAGTATTTCGCCATATCCCTTGAAGGCATTATCATGCCAGAGTTCCTCGACCAGCACTGTGAATCTGTCGCCTTTTCTCAACTCTGTTACAAAGTCGATCTCTGATTCGAATATCTCTGCAAGGTCATAGGCAATTTTGAGATGCTCCCGGGTATCACCAACAGCATTCACAAGATTATCCTCTATTTCTCCTGTGATTAATGCAGGTCTCTTTTCATACTCTACCTCTACCCTTCTGGCCTTGAAGGTATCTCCGAGATTAACTACCTGCAAGAATTCGCTGTCGTCAATGGCATACTTAAAAGAACTCAACTCTCTATTACCATCAGGATACACAAAGGTGTTGATGATATAGGAGCGTCCTGGCAGCATCCTGAAAAGATTATATACCTTTCTTGATGACCTCACAATGCTGTCAAGGTAATTGAGGTCTAAACCATGTTTCTTGAATATATCAAAGAGTGATTCTCCATATTTGACAAACCCTACAATCTCATTGATTTGAGGAACCTCTAAAACAACCGGATGTCCTGGAAAGGTCGGCGGTGTTTCTCTGCCAGAGATGTTATTGTTAAAAATTAAGGAAATAACAAAAACAAATCCTATCAGCAATACCCATAACAGTTTTTTCATGTGTATTATTATATTAATAAACCATAAATATTGCAAGGTTTAAAATCACAACATAAGCGATTTGTTAATAAAATCAATATAATATTTTGTTATTCAAGTAATATAGCCTGTATTGACCAATCAAAAACATTCACTTACGAAGTGCAGGTTTTTTGTAGCATTGACAAAAACCTGAAGGACTGCTACAATGAAGTATAAGTAAGTACGAGATAAGGAGTCAATCTTCAGGAAAGAATAGCCGCTTACCATTTCAAAAAGGACATCGATTCTATTAAAGATTCTTTTTCCTGTTCATTTTTTTCCTAATTTTTGGCATTCCTCACAATCTAAAAAGCCCGTTAATTTAATGGGTACATATAGAAAGGAGAAATATCTATGGAGCCAAAGGCACCATTTGATCTAAAGAACTTAAGGGATTTTTCTTTGCCCAAAGTGAATGCAAAGGTGGTCATCTGGGGTGTGCTTGCAATACTGCTTGTAATCTTTCTGTATTCTTCGTGGTTCACTGTTGATACAGAAGAGGTTGGTGTTGTTCTGCGATTCGGGAAGTTTGCCCGCACAGCCGACCCTGGTTTGAATTTTAAACTGCCCTTTGGAATCGAAAAGGTTTACAAGGTACCTGTTGAGCGACAGTTAAAGCTTGAATTCGGTTTTCGAACAACCGCACCAGGTGTCAGAACCGAATACTCTACCAGGAAATATCCAGAGGAGTCCTTGATGCTGACCGGTGATCTCAATGCCGCGGAGGTGGAATGGATCGTACAATTCCGTATCAAAGACCCTTACAACTTCCTCTTTCGTGTAAGGAATGCAGTGTCAACCTTCCGTGATCTCAATGAGGCGGTTATGCGTGAGGTCGTGGGTGACCGGACAGTGGATGAGGTATTGACCGTTGGCCGTCAGGAGGTTGCCAGTACTGTGACCTTGAAACTCCAGGAGTTAAGCGATCAGTACGAGATGGGAATAAAAGTGGATCAGGTGGTATTGCAGGATGTTAATCCGCCTGAACCTGTAAAGCCTGCCTTCAATGAAGTCAACGAGGCTCAGCAGGAGCGAGAAAAACTGATAAACCAGGCCAAATCCGAATACAACAAGGTTATTCCAAAGGCCAAGGGTGAGGCAGACAGGACTATCGAGGTGGCAAAAGGATATGCACTGGAGCGAGTTAACAATGCCCGTGGTGAGGCAGCAAAGTTTGATTCTGTATTCAAGGAATATCTGAAGGCAAAAGAGGTAACTTACCAGCGTATCTATCTGGAAACAATGAATGATATCCTTCAGAAGGTGGGAAGAAAGTTGATTACTGATAACGAGGCCACAGGGATATTGCCATTGTTCCAGCTTGAGAAGAGAGGTGCCAGACAATGAAAAAGATAACCTATATAGCAATTGCAGGGGTTGTGCTTCTTGCCTTGATTGCCATTGTCTCTGCTGCATTCATAGTAGATGAAACGCAACAGGTGATAATCACACAGTTTGGTAAACCCATAGGCAAGCCCATTAAAAAACCGGGCATCCACTTCAAGGTTCCCATCATCCAGGAGGCACATTTCTTTGATAAGCGTTTCCTGGAATGGGACGGCGACCCCAACCAGGTACCCACAAAGGACAAGAGATTTATCTGGGTGGATACCTATGCACGCTGGCGTATAAAAGACCCCCTGCTTTTCTTTCAGCGTGTGCGTGACGAGCGGGGTGCCCAGTCCCGTCTGGATGATATTTTAGACGGTGAGACCAGAAATGCCATTGCCAAGCATGTGCTGGTTGAACTGGTACGTACAACCAACAGGGAATATCTGACAAGTGAAGGCCTGCTGGCTGGTGAAGTAGCAAAGAGTTTGGCCAAAATAAGCTCTGGCAGAGAGGTTATAACACGGTCCATTCTTGAAGCAGCATCCAGGCGTACCCTTGAGCTTGGAATTGAATTGCTTGATCTGAGATTCAAACGGATTAATTACGTGAAAGAGGTTCAAAAGAAGATATTTGAACGAATGATATCCGAGCGTAAGAGGATAGCAGACAAGTTCCGCTCCGAGGGTCAGGGCGAGGCATCCAAAATCCTGGGCAATAAAGAACGTGAACTTAAGAGAATACAATCCAATGCTTACAGAACGGCACAGGAGATCATGGGTAAGGCTGATGCTGAAGCAGCCGCGATTTATGCCAAGGCCTATAATCAGAGCCTGGAGTCCAGAAAGTTCTATACCTTTTTGAAAACCATGGAGACCTATAAAACCACCTTCTCTGATAAGGACTGGCTGATTTTATCCACTGATGGAGATTTCTTTATATACCTGAAGGACAAATCAGGCAAATAGATATACAGGTTCCATGGAGAAAGGTATGATGCACATATCCCCTGAATCCCTCTATCAAGAGGGGGTCAGGGGACAAAATTACGCCTTTAACAGAGTGGTATAAAACCTTAATAGCTCTGACTTCAAAGTTATGACTTAATAATTGAGAACCCCGCCTTATTTCCCGGAAATGCCGTTAGAAAATAAGGTCTGTACAAAGGCAGGCATACAGGTATTGCCTTCTCAGTCATTCTCGCATGCCATCCGTGCCTTCTGCCCCGAAAAGTCTACGACTTTTCGGGGAGCCCCATGCTCCTAAGAGAAAATCAAAGAGGTTCACCCTCCTGGTGAACCTCTTTGATTTTCTGAAGCCCTTCAAAGGCAATACCTGTGTGCCTATAAAGTTGACTGGATAGGCTATTTTAAGGTACATAAGGTTGCTGGTGTATGTCACTGGCGGTATTGCTACATGGCTTCTTCACCAATTGATTGTATTCTCAATATTATTTGCCTAATAAAGGACATTATTTGATATAATCAATCATGAAAGTCTCTGATGAGATTTTTATAAAAGACAGCCTTAT
>JAADHP010000119.1 GCA_013151785.1 Nitrospirota bacterium
CCGCTCTTGTTTCAGAAGGATTTTTTATTTATCCATCTTTTCTCTGACGGAGGGCCTCGTAAATCAATACACCTGCAGCCACAGAGACATTTAATGAGTTAATATGGCCTTTCACAGGGATTCTTATAATGCCGTCACAGTAGTTTCTGACAGAAGGTTTTAACCCTTCTGCCTCTGAACCCAGCACAATTGCCACTGGTTCCTTAAAATCCGCATCCCAGTAGAGCAGGTCACCATCAGCCTCTGCACCATAGACAGTTATGCCCTCATTCTTCATATCCACTATTGCATGTTTAATGTTTGACACTCTCACAATCGGCATATACTCAATGGCTCCTGCTGATGCCTTCACCACAGTCATGCCTGAAGCTACCCGTCTCTTCTCCATTACAATTCCATGCACTCCGGCCACCTCTGCTGTCCTTATTATGGCTCCCAGGTTGTGAGGGTCTGTTATGCCCTCGATAATAATATAAAAAGGTGGCTCTTTTCTTGAAGCAGAAAGGTCATAAAGATCCTGCAGGGCATATCTCTTTTTTGTTGAAACAATTCTTGCAGCCACACCCTGATGCCCTGGGGGAAAGGATGAAAAGAAGGATTTCTCTACATACTCAATGGGAATTCTTCTGTCTTTAGCATATTCAATTATCTTCCTGACCTGTGAGCCTGTTTTATTTCGATAAATATATATGAATTGTACCGGTGCTTTACTTCTCAGCCGTTCAATCACTGGATTGACACCATAGATCCAGTGTGTGTCTTTATTGTCCATGGCCTACTTTGACTCTCCAGACCGTGCCGGCAGGTGTATCCTCAAGTATTATCCCCTTCTCTTTAAGTTCATCCCTGATGGCATCAGCCTTCTGCCAGTCCTTCTCTTTACGTGCCTTTTGCCTGAGTTCGATCTTTTCCTTGATCTCGGCCTCTGTAAGACCTGTTACCTTTGTCTTGAGAAGGGAAAGATGCCACTGTTGTGGTGTCCTCTGGAATACGTTTAAAACAGCCCCTGTATCTCTGAGTACTTCTATAGCCTTTGTTATAAGGGATAATGAACCTTCACCGGATGGCTTGGAATCAAGAAATCGATTGATCTCTCTTATTAATTCAAACATGTGACCAAGTGCAAGGGCTGTGTTAAAATCATCATCCATTGCCTCTTCAAACTTTGTCTTCAGACCCTCAATGGATTCTTTAAAGGACTCCTCAAGGGGAGATTTTCTCTCCTTTTTCGAACCCATTGATTTAAATATATCAACCCTAAGAAGTGTCGAGTAAAAACGGTCCACCGATGCCTCTGTCTCCAGCAACTGCTCTTCTGAAAATTCAATAGGGCTTCTGTAATGTGTGGAGAGCAAAAATACCCTTATAACCTCTGGATCAAACTTTCTGAGGATATCCCTGATGGTAAAAAAGTTTCCAAGGGACTTGGACATCTTCTCCTTGTCAATGGTTATAAACCCATTGTGCACCCAATATCTTACAAAAGGTTTTCCTGTATATGCCTCTGACTGAGCTATCTCGTTCTCGTGATGAGGAAAGATAAGATCTGCTCCACCACCATGTATATCAAAGGTTTCTCCAAGATGCTTCATGCTCATGGCAGAGCACTCAATATGCCAGCCAGGTCTGCCTGGCCCCCACGGACTTGGCCATGCAGGCTCACCCTCTTTTGATGCCTTCCAGAGGGCAAAATCAAGGGGGTTCTTCTTCCTTTCATCCACATCCACCCTTGCACCAGCCATCATATCCTTCAGCGACCGCTTTGAGAGCTTGCCATAGTCCTTGAATTTCTCAACCTCAAAATAGACATCTCCATCCACAACATAGGCATATCCTTTTTCAATCAGACCCTTTACAATCTCTATGATTTCCTTTATATGCTCTGTTGCCCTTGGTTCAAGATCTGCCCTTTCCACACCAAGGGCATCCATATCCCTGTAGTATTCTTCAGTGTATTTCCTTGCCACCTCATCCCAGGGTATACCCTCCTGGTTGGCCCTGTTTATGATCTTGTCGTCAATATCCGTGAAGTTTCTTATATAGGTAACATCAAAGCCTTTGTATTTGAAATATCTTCTTATTACATCAAAGACAATGGCACTTCTTGCATGTCCTATATGGCAGAGGTCGTAAACAGTTACTCCGCAGGCGTAGATCTTGACCCTGCCATCTTCCAGGGGTGTGAACTCCTCTTTTCTACCAGAAAGGGTGTTGAAAAGTCTCATCCTGCCTCCTTTTCCTTCAAGGATCTCTAATCTTCTTTGTAACTGAGCAATATGGCCCTCAAGCTCCCGAAATTTTTCCTCCACAGGGTCTGGCATATGTATATGGTCAAGGGCCTCTTCGATTCCGTAATCAGTGACTCTCATGATCTTCTTCTTTATTACGCGTCCGGGAACACCTACAACAATGGAATAGTCAGGAACAGACCTCAGGACAACCGCGTTAGCACCTATCTTAACATAATTCCCTATCCTTATAGCACCAAGGATCTTTGCACCTGCTCCTACTACAACATTATCACCAAGTGTAGGATGTCTCTTGCCTTTCTCCTTTCCTGTACCACCAAGGGTAACCCCCTGATACAACAAACAATTTCTGCCAATCTCTGTTGTCTCACCAATAACCACACCCATCCCATGATCAATAAAGAAACCAGGTCCTATTTTTGCACCAGGATGTATTTCAATTCCAGTTAATAATCGGCCAATGTGTGATAGAAAGCGAGGCAAAAAGGGTATCTTTCTCTTGTAGAGGGCATGGGTTATTCTGTGTAATACTATGGCATGAAACCCTGGATAGCTGAATATCACCTCAAGTTTGCTCTTGGCTGCAGGGTCTCTTTCAAAAACCGCCTGAAAATCCCTTTTTATATCACTGAAAAATCCCATATTCTCTCAGTATCTTTGGTATCTCTTCTACCTCCTTTATTTCCTTACCAAAGAGTCTTATTAATGTCTCCCTGAATATGGAGTATTCCTCAAAATGACCCTTTAACAGGTCCGTTACTTTCTGGTACAGTTGCTCTCCCCTTTTATCCCAGTCAATTAATAGTATAACCTTTTCGTATTTTTTTAGAATATCCTCGCAGAATTCATATATGTTCTGGCCCCTGTGAAGTAGAATAATCTTTCCCTCCAAACCAAGCCTTTTCAGCGCAATCCTGTCACGTTTACCTTCCACGATTATGGGTATCGATCTATTAAGATACAACAGGTCATCAAAGATGCGTCGGATATATTCTATCTCTTCAATATCTAACTTCAACTTGCTTGTTCCTGCTATTCTACGGCTATGAATGTTTCTGTTCTTGTTATTCCCTTTATTTTTCTGATCTTTTTGATTATCCTGTTGAATATATCATTCAGATCATCTGCCTCAAGCACAATGGCAAGATCATACTGCCCTGTTATAACATCTGCATTAACAACACCATAGATCCCCCTCAGGGTGTCTCTTATATCCCGGTCTTTCCCGGGTAAAACATTTGCCAGAATATAAACTCTTGCCATGTTAACCTCCTCTTTTAGATTATATTTTAACTCACTGCTGTCCGGTAAAAATTTTGGAAGAAGGCCTGAAACC
>JAADHP010000003.1 GCA_013151785.1 Nitrospirota bacterium
AAACTCCCCGGAGTATAATCTGTTTTTTCCTTTTCTCCGGGGTCTCAGGGGCAGAGCCCCTGAAGACCAATCTTATGCAAAATTCAAAACCGTTCAGACTCCACCATACCACTGCTTTCAGCAATTCTTTGTTATTCCTACAGCTGGATTTGGGTTTAGAATATTTTTTGAGACATCTGGGATGTGTAAAACTCTACCATCTACTGCTATATGTATGCCGGGTTTAGATAATTTTCGCCTGAGATATTCTGGCAGAAAAGGAGGATACAACCTTATATGGATACGGAAACAAAAGGCCTAATTGATAAACTAAAAAGTCCAAGGGCAAGATTTGTCATAGCCATATTGCTCATTGCAGCTTTCATGTTTTTCTGGAGCCTCTATTTTGGTCAAGGAAGACAACAGACACAGTACAACATCACCTACAGTCGTTTTATGGGAGAACTCAATGCAGGAAATATAAAGTCTGTCACAATAAGAGACCTGCAGATATCCGGTGAATTCCTCAAAGAGATCACCCTTCAGTTACCAGGCACTAAAAAAACAGTATCTGCAAAATATTTCCAGACCTTTCTTCCCTCCTTTCAAGGAGAAGGACTTCTATCTCTGTTAGAAGAAAAAAAGGTAATAATCAATGTTGCGCCTCAGGGGAAAAGGTCCCTTCTATGGTCCTTTGTACTTGGTGTACTCCCATGGGTGTTAATTATAGGCATCTGGATACTGATAATGAGAAGGGCACAGCGGGTTCAGGGTGGTCCTGGAGGACTATTTACCTTCGGTTCCAGCAAGGCAAGGGTTTACGATTTCAAGAAAAAATCAGCAGTAACCTTTGAAGATGTTGCAGGAATGAAAAATGCGAAGATTGAGCTGGGAGAGACAGTAGAATTCCTGAAAGATCCTGAGAAGTTCAAGAGACTCGGTGCAAATGTCCCCAAGGGCGTGCTCCTGATCGGCCCACCAGGAACTGGTAAAACACTCCTTGCACGGGCTATTGCAGGAGAGGCAGGCGTGCCCTTTTTCAGTATCAGTGCTTCAGAGTTCATCGAGATGTTTGTGGGTGTTGGTGCTGCTCGAGTGAGAGATATGTTTAAGAAGGCAAAGGAATCTCAGCCCAGTATAATCTTCATTGATGAGATTGATGCTGTGGGAAGAACCAGAGGAGCCGGTCTTGGTGGAGGCCATGATGAGAGGGAACAGACCCTTAACCAGCTTTTAAGTGAAATGGATGGATTCGAGCCACATGAAGAGGTGATTGTTTTAGCTGCTACAAACAGACCCGATGTCCTTGATCCTGCATTGTTGAGACCTGGCCGTTTTGACAGACACATCGTAGTTGACAGGCCTGGATGGGAAGACCGCAAGGCCATTCTTGAGGTACATGTAAGGGGTAAGGCCCTGTCAGAGGATGTGGATCTTGAAAAGATAGCAAAAGGAACCCCTGGCATGACAGGAGCAGACCTGGAAAACCTCACAAACGAGGCTGCCCTGATTGCAATACGAAAGAATAAGGAAAAGATAGATTACGAAGACTTTGAAGAGGCAAAGGACAAGATCCTAATGGGTTCAGTGAGAGAGGAATCGATAACCGACCTGGAAAAACAGATAACCGCCTATCATGAGGCAGGGCATGCCCTTGTTGCACATGAACTACCAAACTCAGACCCTATTCATAAAGTAAGCATAATCCCTCGCGGGATGGCCATGGGTGTAACACAACTGTTGCCTGAAGAAGATAGGCACTATTATCCCAAGAGTTATCTTATGAGTAAACTGAGCGTGGCCCTTGGTGGAAGGGTTGCTGAAAAGATTGTCTTCAATGACGTAAGCTCAGGTGCTCAGAATGATCTGAAAGATGCAACCTTACTTGCAGAAAAGATGGTGGCACAGTGGGGTATGAGCGACAAGGTCGGCCCCTTGAATCTTGGCAGGGGAGAGGAACATCCCTTTCTGGGAAGACAACTTGCAGCCCCGAAGCATTACAGTGAGGACATGGCCTGGCTTATGGACCAGGAGATCAGAAGGTTCATAATAGAAGCTGAAAAGAAGGCAGAGGAGATATTATCGAACAACAGACATGTCCTTGATGCCATAGCTGAGGCCCTTATAAAAGAGGAGACACTGGAAAGGGAAGGTATAGAGAAGATAATAAAAGAGGCAAAGGCTGAATAAGCTGAATAACTCATTTCTTCATTTATGGGGAAATATCTCTTGTAAGGCTGAAATAAATTCCTCTATCCGAAACTCGGGCGTATAATATGGACTTTCTCTTAACCGAATGATTCCCAGACTGGTAAAGGATGAAAAATAAGTGGAAACAAGGGACCCTGCCTCTTTGATATAGTCATCCTCTGCATATCTTTTACTGAGTTCTTTAGCCCCTTCCCATTCATCTTCGGTAATTGTAGCAACTATAGAATACATATCAATCGCATGATATCGTCCAAACTCTCTATCTTTATCTTCAAGTCTGTCTCTAAAAGCAAAGATTTTCATCATCAGAAAGGTGTAAGGATGTGGGAGAAACACTTCTCCTTGCCATGTTTCACCAGTGCTTAAATTACCATCAATCACAACCTTTCGCAAACCCTCGTTCAATGTAAGTGCTTCATCCAAAGGATGTGCATGTATTCCAACCCGAGGGCGAGGCTGTGCCCTTCGGTCGTCTGTCTTTACACGGCTGCCGTCAAAACTTTTTTTAGGACCTGTAAGGATGTCTATTTTTATGCTACCCGTCTCTCTATTACCAACGCCTGTTTTGATGAACTGGTATTTTTCCGCACCAGGAACAGGCTTATATCCTAAAGCATTAAAGGCTTTAGCAAGGGGTTTCAATTGCTTAGAGTCTATTAGGAGTTCTGGCCGTAGGAACAAATCAATATCATTAGTAGATCTGGGTTCAGGCCAGTAAGACAGTAAAGTTCTGACACCTGTACTCCTGACATATGAAACCTTCAGATAAATACCGAACCCTCCACCAATGATCAGCTTTATTTCAGAATCTTTAAGGTTATACAATAAGTCGAGTAGGGCTGTTTGAAGAACTTGTAGATTTGTCATTTCTCTGTTTAATCCCTTTTAAAAGTAATACCTTTACTTGTTCGGCCGTTTCACGATCTCGCTTGTCTCCTGACATTAATTCCATAAAAACCTGAACTGGTGAGGCCCACCAGAAACCATCCTCATACCTTGCATCAAAATAGACCTTTTCATCTTCAGTCTCTATTATTTCAAGGTTGGGAAATCTGTCTGTTTCACTGCCAGGGAGTTTTTTTAGAATTCTGTCTAATCGAGGAGTATAAATTGAAAATATATCCCCCCGCTGCATCACAGCATACCGCCCGACTGAGGATATACCAGTGGCTATAATTGGAATACCTTGCTCTTTAGAAAACTTCTTCAGTAGTTCCATGACCTTTGCAATATCAGCATTTATCTTTAATTTGACGCTGTTGATAATATTGGGTTTTGTATAGTTTTCTAAAAGTTTTTCCAGAAGTCTGTCAGGCTGTAACAGGCGGATTCTGTCTTTACG
>JAADHP010000118.1 GCA_013151785.1 Nitrospirota bacterium
TTAGAAAAATAAAACAACAAATGCAGAACACCCTCTGTCAGCTCAAAACTCTTTGTAAAATAAGGATTTTTATTCTGATTATGGAACCAAGCTAACAACCCGTCTGTGAGGCATAAGTTTTTTCCTCCCCAAGATTGCCGTTAGAAAATAAGGTCTGAACAAAAGCAGGCATATAGGTATTGCCTTTGAAGGGCTTCAGAAAATCAGGTTCACCAGGAGGGTGAACCTGATTTTCTCCTCGGAGCATGGGGCTCCCCGAAAAGTCAAAGACTTTTCGGGGCAGAAGGCACGGATGGCATGCGAGAATGACTGAGAAGCAATACCTATATGCCTATAAACTTGACTGGATAGTCAATCACTATTTTAAGGTCCTCCTTGACCCTGATAAAACTTTTTTTATATCCTAAAGTATTGCATTTCCGTAAAACCGATAATCTCTAGCGGAGGGCACTGATCAAGGAGTAATCTGCTATGAATATCAAGAGGATACTTCAGAGGATAACTGGTTCTGATATATCCATTATCTACACAGACAACAGGGTAAACATAATCAGTTTTACAAAAGGAAAGGGACAGATAACACTCCGACTTCAAAGGATATTTATGGATGCACCCCTTGATGTTATCCATGAAATAGGACAGCTTCTGAAGAATCCACGAAAAAAAACCCCTCTGATCAATGAGTACTTCAAAAGAAATCGCTGGCGAATAAGGAAAAAGGCCCGTCTGACGGGACGGATTGAACCCATGGGCAGGTTTTATAATCTCAGAAAACTCTTTGACAGACTGAACAGGGAGTACTTTGCCGGAGAACTGGATGCAGTGGTCACCTGGGGAAGAAGGTCACCCAAAAAGGCAGTGCGTAAAAGAACACTTGGAAGTTATAATGCAGAGACAAGGACCATCAGGGTCAATCCAATCCTTGACAGTCCGAGGGTACCCAGGTATTTTATCGAGTATGTCCTTTATCATGAGATGCTTCATGCCTATCTCGGTATTAAGAGAGACCACAGGGGGAGAATGCGGTCTCATACACCTCAGTTCAGGGAATTGGAACGCAGATATCGCCACTATAGCAAGGCCATTGAATGGGAGAAGAGGCTTCAGAGGATATGAAGGCCCTCCTTCAGCGTGTAAGTAACGCCTCTGTATATGTTGATGATAGATGCCTTGGTAAAATCGACAGAGGTCTGCTTGTCTTTCTGTGCATTGAAAAAGGAGATACAGAAGAGGATCTTGGATATATCATAAAAAAAACCCTTAATCTCAGAATCTTTGAAGACCCTTATGGTAAAATGAATCTATCCCTCCTTGACATCAAAGGCGATATCCTTGTAATATCACAATTCACACTCGCTGCCAAAACCCGTAAAGGTAACAGACCCTCTTTTGATAACGCTGAATCGCCTGACCGTGCAAAGGCTATGTATGAAAGATTCATCAGACTGTCAAGGGCTGAGGGTATAAAGGTGGCATCAGGCGAGTTTGGAGCATTGATGAAGGTCAGTTTAACAAATGATGGTCCAGTAACGATACTTTTAGATTCCAGAGATAAAAGAAAATAATCCAAGGAGGCATAAATGATACCACGGTATACAAGACAGCAGATGGGTGATATATGGAGCCTGGAAAACAAATACCGGAAATGGCTTGATGTGGAGATAGCAGTCTGTGAGGCATGGGCTGAACTTGGAGAAATCCCTGAAGAATCATTGAAAACCATCAAGGAACGAGCAAACTTTGATGTAAAAAGGATTGATGAGATAGAGGCCACTGTAAAACATGATGTAATTGCCTTTCTTACCTCAGTGGCTGAACATGTGGGTGAGGACTCCAGATATATACATAAAGGTCTTACCTCTTCAGATATCCTGGACACATCACTTGCCCTCCTTTTGAGGGAGGCATCAGATATTATTATAGGTGACCTGAATGCCCTTCTTGAGGTGTTAAAAGAGCAGGCATTAAGATACAAGGATACCCCTTGCATGGGCCGCAGTCATGGTGTACATGCAGAACCCATGACCTTTGGACTTAAGTTTGCCCTCTGGTATGAGGAGATGAAACGCAATCTTGAACGCATGAAGAAGGCCAGAGAGGTGATCTCATTCGGCAAGCTCTCAGGCGCAGTAGGCTCCTTCTCAAATATTCCTCCTGAAATAGAGGAGAAGGTCTTGAGCCGACTGGGACTCAAACCCGAACCTGTGGCCACCCAGGTGGTTCAACGCGACCGACATGCAGAATACATGCTTGCACTTAGCCTGATCGCTGCATCTGTTGAAAAGATCGCTGTAGAGATAAGGCATCTTCAGCGAACCGAGGTACGAGAGGCAGAGGAGCCCTTTACAAAGGGACAAAAGGGCTCCTCTGCCATGCCCCATAAAAGAAACCCTGTGGGTTGTGAGAATCTTTCAGGACTTGCACGTGTGGTCAGGGCCAATGCCCTGGCAGCCCTGGAAAATATACCACTCTGGCACGAAAGGGACATATCCCATTCCTCGGTGGAAAGGGTGATAATACCCGATAGTTCCATCCTTGTTGATTATATGCTCAACAGGCTCAAAAATATCCTTTCAGACCTTCATGTTTATCCCGACCGGATGTTAAAAAATATGGAGATGAGCTACGGACTATACAATTCCCAGAGGGTGCTTCTTGCACTCACTGACAGGGGACTAACAAGAGAGGAAGCCTATGCACTTGTTCAACGTAATGCAATGAAAAGCTGGCAGGAGGGAAGGGACTTCCTCACAGTGCTCAAAGAAGACAGGGATATTGGAAAATATCTTAGCAATTCAGAGCTGGAGAAAATCTTTGAACTAAAATATTATCTGAGAAATATTGATTTTATCTATCAAAGGGTCTTTGGAAAAGCCTGAAAAAACCATGAAGCACTGAATGTCTGTAATCAGTTAGTTTTTTATTCCTTTGAGCGATTGAACTGACCTATCTTTCGCAGCTTTTTGTATCTCTCTTCAAGGAGCCTATCTATCTCAATCTTTTCTATCTCCTCAAGGGTTTTCAGCACTGACTCTTTTATGTTATTGGCAGCCTTTTCAGGGTCACGATGTGCCCCTCCCGAGGGCTCAGGTATTATTCCATCAATAATCCTGAACTTCAGAAGATCCTGGGCAGTTAACTTAAGTGCTTCTGCTGCCCTTTCGTATTCCTGTGTTCCAATCTCACCATTTTTCTTCCAGAGTATGGCAGCACAGCCCTCAGGTGAGATAACCGAGTATATTGCATGCTCAAGCATGAAAAGACGGTCTGCCACAGACAATGCCAGCGCACCACCACTTCCACCTTCACCTATGACAACAGAGATTATGGGAACCCTTAGTTGAGACATTACCATAAGATTGGTGGCAATGGCCTCAGCCTGACCTCTCTCCTCAGCACCTATTCCAGGGAATGCACCAGGGGTGTCTATGAATGTGAGCACAGGCATGTTAAATCGCTCAGCCATCTTCATCAGTCTCTTTGCCTTTCTGTATCCCTCTGGATGGGGCTGGCCGAAATTCCTGGTTATCCGCTCCTTGGTCCCTCTTCCCTTCTGATGTCCGATAATCATCATGCTAATACCGTCGATACTGCCAATGCCTCCGACCACCGCTGCATCATCGGCGAATCGCCTGTCACCATGGAGTTCAATAAAGTCATCGGTAATGATATTGATATAATCAAGGGTATAGGGACGGTCAGGATGGCGGGCAATCTGTGTCTTCTGCCAGGG
>JAADHP010000198.1 GCA_013151785.1 Nitrospirota bacterium
TAGAAAAAGGCGAATTTTCTCCTCCTCTTATAACAGACCTGAAACTCAGCTATTCTCCTCCCAGTGAAGGTCAGAGACCTGAACACATTCTTACGGAAAATAACCTTCAGGTTCAGATAAAGAAACCAAAGGACATCTTCAGGCCCTTTGAGTTTCTCTCTGATAAATACCCTGCTCTGTATTTCTGTTTTACTGAGCCACTGAAGAAAGGACCATACAGTTTCTATATAGATGTGGATAGATACTATACCTATCCTGATAATGAGCCTTTACCAACAGTAAAGTGGCAGTACTTCAGTAAAGACGGGAACTGGAAGAATCTGAATGTGCTGGATGAGACAAGGGGGCTGACAAGGTCAGGGATGATAATGTTCTCCCTTGAAGATGAAATGTCGCATTTGACGCTCTTTGGCATAGATAAAGTGTACTGGATACGAGGGGTGATTACTGATACTTCCTGGAGTCTATGTGAATTATCTGCTGGTGGAAATGTCGCCTCTATGATAAAAGAATTGTATCTACCTGGATTTACCCCACTTCTTTATCTGTCTATATCCAGGATACTTACCAAATCCAGGATACTTTCCGATATCCAGACGCAAAAGAAGATATACCCAGCCCCGGGAGATAATAAAAAGATACCTGCAGATGACAAAGAGGTAGCAGACTGTGAAGAAGAAATCCCTCTTGTTATAAAAAACCTGGCAAAGGAAGATGTCAAAAAAGTCCCACCTGTAATAAATGGCATCTACCTCAATGCAGTTATAGCGGTTCAGACAGAGACGATAGAGGATGAAGCTCTTGGCTCCAGCAGCGGTCGGGCTGGTGAGACCTTTCAGACAGCCAGGACACCTGTAATCAACGAGATATTATGGATAAATGAATTGAACTCACTATCAGAGGCTGAACGAAGTGAGCTTAAGAAAGAACCAGACATGGTAAAAGAAGAATACAATGAGCAAGGACAACTTACAGGCTTCTGGGTGAGATGGAATGCAGTGGAGAGCTTTATTGACTCCACTCCCGCAGATAGACACTATATTATAGACAGGGTTTCAGGAGAGGTAGTCTTTGGCGACGGGAATCACAGTAAGATACCCCCTGCAGGCACGGATAACATCAGGCTTACCTACAAGACAGGTGGCGGAAAAAGGGGCAATCTGTCTGCCGGGGAGATAAAGGAACTTCAGAGCGCAATCCCCTTTATTGATAATGTTTACAACCCTGTTGCCTCGGCCGGGGGATGTAACACAGAGGACACAGAGGTACTGATAAAAAGAGGAAGCAGCCACCTTCGTCACAGAAACAGGGCAGTTTCAGTTCAGGATTATTATGACCTTGCCTTCGAAGCATCAAGGAGTATTGCAAGGGTAAAGGTCATCCCTGACCTTGATGACAAGCTGGAACACCGGAGAGGTCATATAACAATAGTGATTGTTCCATACAGTGATGAAGCAATGCCCCTTGCCACCTCTGTCCTGAAGAAACAGCTCAAGGGTTATGTAGAGGAAAGGGCATGTAACCTTGCAAAGATACATGTAGTAAACCCCGCATATATAAAAATCAATGTCCAAGCGGAGTTAACAACAAAGAGAATTGACATGATCCCTACCATCAACACTGAAACCACAAAAAAGACAAGAGAATTTCTCCATCCCCTTAGGGGGGGGAAAGATGGGATTGGATGGGAGTTTGGCAAAGTCCCGTGTCTATCTGACCTGTATGTCCTTATTCAGGGGATTGAAGGTGTAGAGTATGTAAGTACCATAAGTCTTGTTCTTATTACTGAAGATGGTAGTACCTATAGAGTATATCAAGATAAATATCTTCTGCCGTCGTATTCTCTTATATATCCGGGTGATATGGATATAAAAATAAAGCTTATGGATAAAGAGGAGACAGGATGAGTTTACCGAAACCAGAACTTGATGACCTGACCTTTGAGCAATTAGTCTCTGAGGCAAGGGGACTGATACCAAGGTTTGCCCCACAGTGGACAGATCATAATATTACAGACCCTGGCATTACACTGATTGAACTCCTTGCATGGCTCACAGAGACCGATATCTACAGACTGAATCTTATTGCAGAAACTCATCTGAGAAAATACCTGCATCTGCTTGGGATCATCCCAGAGTCTATCAAACCTGCCACCATGGAGGTGACATTTAAGTCCGGAAATGAAGTTGAAGTTAATGTAGGACATCTTCTGAGCACAGAATTGGAAGGAAAAAGATTCTATTTTGAACTTGCCCATCCGGTAAAGGTGGTTCCTGTGAGTCTTAAAAAGGTAGTCACCGATGAGATCACAGGTGTTTTTGACAGGACAGATTTTAACTCTGACCCTGAACTCTTCTTTGCTCCATTTGGAGAGACCAGCCTGAACGGGGCAGCAGTCTATTTAGGTTTTGATGGTCCTTCCGAAGTCCTCAGTCTCTTCATTGACCTTTACGAGAATGACCTTATCCCTGCGGGCAGACATGGCAATGAAGAATACTACAGATTTAAAAACGCTGAACTGACCTGGGAATACAGTCTCACCGACAAAAAATGGCAGGAGATTATTCCTTCGGTAGATGAAACAGATGGATTTAAGTTCAGCGGAAGGGTGGTGTTTGAAGGGATTGATACAAATAAATGGTCTGATTTTACCCTCCCCTTCTTTGATTATAATCACTACTGGCTCAGGTGCGTCCTTAAAAAATCTTCCTTTGAATATCCTCCCCGGATAAAGACAGTCAGGCTTAATACCGCAAAGGCCATCCACGGGAGGACCATCAGGACAGAAGAAAAATTCAGAGGAACAGGTCTTCCGGGTCAGGTATACGAACTAAAGAACAGACCGGTACTTAAAGGGAGTGTTGTGCTTGCAGTGGACGGAGAGCCCTGGCAGGAAAGGGAGGACCTTTACGGCTCAACTTCTCAGGACAGACACTTTATTCTCAACAGCGCAGAGGGAACCATTGTATTCGGGGATGGTCTCATGGGAGCAGTGCCGTCCGATGGAGCAGAGATTGTAGTTAAACAATACAGGACAGGTGGCGGCAACGATGGCAATCTCCCTGCAGGGCTTACCTGGACTGCAGAAGGATATCAGGGGATCGAGATAATAAACCATACCCCTGCTGAAGGCGGAAAAGGGGAGGAATCCACTGAAGAGGCAAGGCTGCGGTTTCTCAAAGACCTCAGAACTCCATACAGGGCCGTTACCTCTGAGGACTTTGAATATATAGCAAAGAATACGCCTGGTCTGAGAATAGCACAGACCAAGGCAATAGTTAATGAAAAGACCGTGATGCTGGTTGTTGTCCCTTACACCCCCCTTGAGACCTTTCAAAAACCGCCACTGCCCTCGGAGGGCCTTCTCAATGCTGTCTGCAGACACCTTGACAGCCATCGTCTTCTGGGAACCAGCATAAAGGTGGTCGGCCCTGAGTATATAAAGGTTCAGGTAAG
>JAADHP010000197.1 GCA_013151785.1 Nitrospirota bacterium
GATCTTTCCATATGGACAGAGGCACGCTACACAAGACATCCCTCACAGGCTGACTGGTTTGCCCCCTTTCAGGATTATCCGTCCTCGATTGAGCACTTTCCAGCAGGCTCGATACTGTACCCGGCTGCAATATCCGAGACGGAGAAGGAACAGAAATGATAAAGCATCTCAAGATACTCGAATTTGCTATTTCTTCGCTCTGGCGCAGAAAATTCAAGAACCTTGGTATTATATTCGTCTTTTCTCTTATTATTTTCGTCCTCTCTTCTATACTGTTACTCACCTATTCCTTTAAAAAGGAGGCTATTGCAGTACTTGAGGGTGCACCTGAATTGATCGTGCAGAGGATAAGCGCTGGCAGACATGCCCTGATGCCTGTGGAATACATGAAAAAGGTGGAGAAAATCCCGGGTGTGGGTGCTGTTATACCAAGACTCTGGGGATACTACTATGATATATCAACAGGCGGAAACTACACTGTTATGGCAGAGTACAGGGGATTGAAGGATTTATTGAATATAATGGAGGGTACTTTTACCGGAGAGAAGGGAACATGTCTCATTGGCAAGGGGATATCAGATGCCAGGTTTGCAGTTATCGGAAGTATCATACCCATAATAGGATCAGATGGCAAGGTGCGCAGGTTAAAGACCGTCGGTATTTTCACTGATGAATCACGGATAATTACAAATGATCTTATAATCATTACACCTGAGGATTTCAGGGATATCTTTAATCTGCCAGAGAATATGGTAACCGATATAGTGGTTCAGGTGTATAATCCTACTGAGGTTGATAATATCGCACGAAAAATCAAGCAAATCCTTCCTGATACAAGACCCATTACAAAGAATGAGATACTGAGAACCTATGATACACTCTTTGACTGGCGTAGTGGTATGGTGCTTACCATGTTTCTTGGTGCTATACTTGCCTTTATCATTCTTGCCTGGGACAAGGCTACAGGGCTTTCAGCCGAGGAAAGGCATGAGATAGGTATCCTGAAGTCCATAGGCTGGGAGACCTCAGATGTAATGGAATTGAAGTTCTGGGAGGGGCTTGTTATATCATCCCTTTCCTTCCTCACAGGCCTTATAGGTGGTTATATACATATATTCTTTTTCGGTGCCTCTGTGTTTTCACCTGCCCTGAAGGGCTGGTCTGTTATATTCCCTGAGTTTCATCTTATGCCCTATATAAATCCGTATCAGATAGTTGTGCTGCTGTTCATGACAGTAATTCCCTATATGGCAGCGACTATTGTGCCTTCCTGGAAGGCAGCCATTACAGACCCTGATGTGGTGATGAGAGGATAAGATATAGGTTTAGTGTTGATTATGTGTGATGAGCAGACATTGAAGCTCCCCGAGCAGAGATCGGGGCATTCTGGCAGTTTTCGTAAAGAATAAAGGCAGGTGTCAATGGAAACAATAATCAGGGTGGAGAAGGCGAGTAAATGTATTAATCGTGGAAGGCCAAACGAGATATGGCCTGTGAAGGATGTTTCTCTTCAGATCCACAGAGGCGAAGTGGTGGTATTGAAAGGTCCCAGTGGCTCTGGCAAGACCTCTCTGCTGAGCCTTATAGGCTGTATGAGCAGACCCACAGAGGGCAGGATATTGATTCATGGCAGGGATGTGGCAAAACTGCCCGAGCGATTCCTTACGGATATAAGAAGAAGACTCTTCGGTTTTATCTTCCAGCAGTTTAATCTTATCCAGGGCATTACGGTCAGAGAGAATATTATGTTGCCCCTTTATCCCACGGAACGTTCATTCAGGGATATGAAAAACAAGGCTGAGGAGTTGATGAAAAGCCTTGGCATAATCGAGAGACAGCATTTCAGGGTAAAAGGTCTTTCTGGCGGTGAACAGCAGAGAGTTGCAATAGCAAGGGCATTAATAAACGACCCCGAGGTTGTTCTTGCTGATGAGCCCACTGCTCATCTTGATACCAAACTCTCAAAGGACCTTATAGAGATTCTCAGAAGACTTAAGGGAGAGGGAAAAACCATAGTGATAGCCACTCATGATCCTCTTGTTTACGAACAGGACATTGTTGACAGAATAATTGAAATGAGGGATGGCAGGATAAGGTGATACTTCATCCTGGCATACTCGCTCTGCTTGGTGGTTCATTTATTGTGGTTGTAATGCTATTGTATTCCTCATACCTTGGTATAAGGATACTGAGAAGGTGGGATATAAACAGCAGTTCAGAAGAGCAGCTGTCACTTGAGCGCAGGACATACCTGTTGTCAACAATGATGAGTTTTGTTCTTGCCTTTGAGGTGCTTTCCATCTTTCTCTTTATATATACAGCAGATGATCTACATCGTCAGTTTGTTGGAGCCATGTGTGCCACAGGTTCGTTGAATGCCAACCCTGTAGGATGGTATGTGCTGTACCTTGGAATATTAATATTTTTTCTTTCTTCTCTATGGATAGGCATAAATTATATAGACCAGAGAACAGAAGGCTTTCCCTTTGTGAGATTTAAATATGGATTCCTTCTTGTTATTACACCGGTTCTGATAGTAAAGACATATCTTCAGGCCAGGTATTTTCTTGGTCTCAATCCTAATATAATCACATCCTGCTGTGGTGCGCTGTTCAGTGGTGAGGGCAGGGGCCTTTCAAGCTCCCTTTCCTCGCTTCCTCGCTTCCTGTAAGGCCCATGCAGTATATCTTCTTTTCCGTGATAGGAATGTTTATTATAATGGCATTAGTTTCAATAAAGATCCGAAAAGCATTCCCATGGTATATTACGGGTGTGATGTCTCTGGTGGTATTTATGGTTTCCATTGCTTCTATAGTGAGCTTTGTCTCCCTTTATTTCTATGAGATACCCACTCACCACTGTCCTTTTGATATGCTGCAGGGTTATTATAACTACATAGGATATCCGCTTTACGGCTCCCTTTTCGCTGGCACTGTTCTGGCGTTGCTGGCTTCCGTTGCAGAGATATTGAAGAAAAAAGCTCCCTCCTCTGACAACATTGAAAGATATCAGAAGAAGTGGACTCTGGTTTCAGTACTGCTTATCATTGTGTTTACTTCAATCGCACTCTATCCTATGGTGTTTTCCACATTTACCCTTGAGGGATATTAATACTCTTCACACTTTACCTGGAAATAGTGTGCCTCGTGATTACAGGATGGACATTTTTCAGGTGGCTCAGTGCCTTCATGAACATATCCACACTTTCTGCACACCCAGGTAACGGTCTGGGATTTTTTAAAGACAGTACCAGCCTGTACTTCACTAAGGAGTTTTTTGTATCTCTCTTCATGATGTTCCTCTGCCTTTGCAATTGCCCTGAGTCGTGTGGCTATTTCGGGGAAGCCTTCCTCTTCAGCTATGTCAGCGAACTCGGGATACATGCTGGTGTATTCATAGTTTTCTCCATCAATGGCTGCCTGGAGGTTTTCTGCTGTGGTTCCCAGGGTTAAAGGGGCGGTGGCTTCTACATTGATCTCTTTCATGGTCTCACCTGATTTTGTTTTTAGTTCATTGATCAATCTGAAAAGCCACTTTGCATGTTCACGTTCATTATCAGCAGTTATAAGGAATATCTCGGCAATCTGGTCATACCCCTCTTTCTGTGCAATCTTTGCATAAAAGGTATAGCGATTTCTTGCCTGACTCTCCCCTATAAAGGCCTTTGCAAGATTCTCAATGGTTCTTTTCATTAGAGCCTCCCTGCTGGAAAGTCCCCCTCCCCTGACGGGAGGGGGTTGTTCTATTATAGCACAGATAAGGGGTGTTCTAACAACTATTTTTCCAGCGTGTCGTAGGTTTCGTTGGGAGTGGGTACATACTGGCCATGACAGTCGCGGCAGTTGTTCTGTGAGGTGATTCCATTGGCGACCACATTGTAGAGACGTTCATGTCTGGGCTTGTATCTTCCATCCACCCAGGCATTAAGCATTCTGGCAGCCTCCATTGCGATATTTGCTGAAAGCCTTGCACACCTTTCTGCTCTTGCATCAGTGAGGAATCCTACACCCTCTGCCCTCATCCATCTTCCAACAGATATATGGCACACAGGTGTGCCAGCAATTGTTTTGTGTTTTATTTCAGATTTTATAATCTTCTTTGGCTCGTAGGTTGGCAGTTCAGTATAGGAATAGTAGAATGCAAGGTCATTTACCATATCTTCTGCAATATCCGTATCATTGGTTACGAGTCCGATGACAATTCCTGCACCAGGCATGGTTCCACAGAGTGCACCCCAGCCAGCCATGCCACCATGTGCCCATCTGTATGCATCAATAGGAAAGTCTTTCCAGGCACCGCCGACTCTTTTCCTCAATGGTTCAACAAGCCCGGCAATAACAGTGGAGCAGCACCATCTCTTGAAATAGTTTTCATAGGCAATTCTTCCCACCTCATCAACATCAAGCTTCTTGTACTTGAACTCTGATGAATATTTGTAGGCTGCAGCTTCTTTGACACTTCCCAGAGTGCCTGCTGTAAGGATTGCTGCTCCTGCTGCGATCTTCCCTGCATCCAGGATAAGTTCCCTTCTTGAAATACCCTGAGTTTTGTTTTCCATAACTCAGACCTCCTTTTAGTTTTTTTGTTTATTAAAAAGTCTCCACCCCGAACAACCATGCCGGGGTGGAGATTAAGTATGGGGAGAAATTTAGAGAAAAAGACTCTACAACAAAATAAACCACCCCGGACCATCAGGGTCCGAGAAAGCTATAAAGAGATATGATGGAAATCTGTCTATACTCTTGGAGGTCGCTCCAGTCGGAAGGGTAGTAAGAGGGGACTAAAAACAGGATTTGATGTTTTATAAAACTCACAGCAAGGGTAATACATGATATGGTCGTTTAACAGTGTTATGTACAGGTGATCGCCGTTTACAGAAAAGGCATTGGGGGTTTTACAGAGATCAAGATTAATTATATATGTGCCTTTTTTAGCCGGTGTAATACTAATAGACAAAGGTGTTATCAGGGAGGCAAGAATTACAAGCAATAATATTATTGCTTTAAGTTTCATATTATAGCTTATATAAAAATACTTGCAGATGTCAATATGTAATCATAATTATAATATGATCTGTATTAAAATAATTCAAGGTGAGGATAAAAATGTTATAATAAATTAAATAAGCAATTTGGTGCAGGAGGTGGCATTGATTACAGGGTTTGTTCTGATTATACTGGGAATCCTGTTTATTATGATTCCGCATTTTGTACTTCCCCTTGGTTACATAAAAGGGAGTTCTAACTCCCTTCTCCTTTCAGAATGCTCCATCTGGTACCATCCTTCACTTTACATAGGCATTATATTGATTGTTACGGGAATTGTCAGATTAAGATACAGAAAGGCACTATGGTTTGCTTTATTAGTGGCAATAGTTGGTCTGTTGCACTCCTATATGATCAGACCCGTGAGCTTTTATTTGCAGTCTCAGGACCCTCTGGTCATACTGGCTCAGACCTATTCAATAAGGGCACATCTATATATCAAACAGGCAATTATTGTATTATCACTGCTAACGATTCTGACAGTTATCCTGGCTCTTCTGGTAAGAAAGAAGAGGGCCTTTCCGGTACTAAGCATTACCCACATATCTGTCTCAAACCTGAAGAGAAGACGTCTCAGAACAGTGGCTCTTGTTGTGAGCCTTACCATAGCCATTGGCATATTCTTCTCCTATGTGCTTCTTTCAAAAAGTATTGAGAATACACTCGAAATTGGTGCTGGAAGACTGGGAGCGGATATAATGGTTGTTCCTGCAGGATCAGAAAAACCAGCAGAGACTGTTCTCCTCAGTGGAAGCCCCACGCTCTTTTATCTGAAAAAGGATGTCCTTGACAGGCTTAAGGGCTATTCTGAGATTGAACGGCTTTCGCCCCAACTCTACCTTCAGCCCTTTACCCAACTGGTATGTTGCATTGCTGAGAAATTTCTTATAATTGCCTATGACCCCAAGACGGATTTTACTGTTGCACCGTGGATCAGATATAAACTCAGGGGGCAGCAGGGTATGTATGATGTAG
>JAADHP010000174.1 GCA_013151785.1 Nitrospirota bacterium
ACGGCATTTATCAATAGTGGATATTCCCTTTTTGCAGGTTTTGCAGTATTTTCTGTCCTTGGCTTCATGGCACAGGCACAGTCCAAGCCAATATCCGAGGTTGTCTCACAGAGTATAGGACTGGCCTTTGTGGCATATCCAAAGGCACTCAGTCTGATGCCAGGGGGCAATCTCTTTGGGGCTATCTTCTTTTTCTGTCTTGTTGTTGCTGGAATCTCATCATCTGTTTCCATAATAGAGGCATTCACATCAGCAATGGTGGACAAGTTTGCACTGAAAAGAAAACCTCTTGTAACTACAATAACCATACTGGGCTTCCTTGGTTCTATTATCTTTACCACAGAGGCAGGGCTCCTGTGGCTTGACATAGTGGATCATTTCCTCACAAACTACGGTCTCGTGGTGGTGGGTATAGCAGAATGCATCCTTGCTGGATGGCTCTTTAATATCTATATTCTCCAGAGACACATAAATCGGGTTTCATCTCTCAAAATGGGAGGCCTCTGGGTTGTGTTGATAAAGTACTTTGTTCCACTTATCTTATTAATTATGCTCACAGGGGCATTAAAGGCAGAATTCAGCAAGCCCTATGGGGGCTACTCATGGGCTGCTATAAGCCTGATCGGTGTTAACTGGATTATACTCACTGTACTGGTAGCTGTAGTGTTTGCCCTGAGGCCATGGAGAACAGAGAATCTCAAGAAAGGCGGAAGAGGTCACAAGGATAAATGAAAGGCAAGATACTCGTATTTGATGATGAGCCGTTAATCCTTAAATCAATTGACAAGACCCTTGCACGGATAGGCTATGAGGTAACAACTGTCCAGAAGAGAGAGGATTTTATAAGTAAAATAAAAGAGAAGGACTTCCTTCTTCTCATATTTGATCTGCATATACCGGAGATCACAAAAGAGGAGATCATGAATATAGCCCTGAGGGAAAATCCTGATATCAAGTTTCTGATTATAAGCGGTTCTGATGAAACAGAAGGAATCCCTTTTCTCAGAAAACCCTTTGAGATAAACGAACTGCGGAAAATGGTTAAAGAGATATTGGATGATTAATATAACAGGTAATCTTGATACCACCTTATTCTATTTAATCAATCATGGCCTTTCAAATCCTCTGTTTGATGCTGTAATGCCCTTTATTACTAAAAGGCCACCTTTGTTTTTTCTGCCTGTCCTTCTTTTGATATTTATGAAGAACAGGAGACTGGCATTATATACACTGGCTATTTCATTGATTGCACTTTCCATTACAGATGCCGCAACAAACCTCCTGAAACATACAATAGAAAGACCAAGACCCTTTATGGAATTAAAGGATGTGATTACCCTCGTTGGAAGGGGAAGAAGCTTTTCCATGCCATCAGCACATGCATCCAATGTAACTGCCGTTGCCACTGTCTTTATGTATTTTATCATCCAGATAGAGAACAGATTTACCAGGATAGCCTCTTCGGTATATTTAATATTGCTTGTCCTGACAATAGCATTTTCAAGGATATATGTAGGGGTGCATTATCCATCCGATGTTCTGGTGGGTTTCCTTCTTGGGCTGTTACTCTCTGTATCAGTCCTGATTCTTTACGACTACTCCAGGAAAATGATAGAACAACGACGTTATGAAAGGCTGGGTATAGTCTTACTGATACTGCTGAGTCTGTTCAGGCTCTATTATATACAGATGGGCATAATAGACCTCAGCCCTGATGAGGCACATTACTGGGAATGGTCACGAAGGCTCGACCTCAGCTATTACTCCAAAGGACCTGCCATAGCCTATATAATCAGGGCAGGCACCCTGCTCTTTGGTAATACTGAAATGGGAATCAGGTTTCCAGCAGTTGTATTGTTGTTTTTCAGCAGTGTCTTTCTGTATTATCTGGCCAAGAAGATTTCCGGGGATTTCTTCCCAACAGACTCGAGGAAACCTGTTGTAGCTGGTCTACTGTCAGCAATGTTTCTGCAGGTTATCCCGCTTTTTTCAGCCTATGGAGTGGTTCTGACAATTGATTCACCCTTCATCTTTTTCTGGACCGCCTCGTTATATCTATTCTATAAGGCACAGAAGGACTGGCCTGTCCGAAAGGGAGATACAAAATTATGGCTGATGCTTGGTTTGACCACAGGACTTGGTGTATTAACCAAATACACAATGGCCTTCTTTTATCTCTCAGCATTGCTGTATCTTTTGACAGAGAAAGAAAAGAGGTCACTCCTGTTCAGAACTCCACCATGGATTGCCCTTGTACTTAGCATAATCATCTCCTCACCAATAGTAATCTGGAATTATAAACACAACTGGGTTACCTTCCTGCACACAGCTGGACAGGCACATCTCTATGATGGCCTTACAATAAAACCCTTGAGACTCCTTGAATTTGTTGGCTCACAACTGGGTGTCATAACCCCCATACTGCTTATCATGATGTTAGTGGCTATACTCAGATTGAAAAGCAGAGACTCCTCTTTCAGACTCCTCTTCTGGTTTTCCATTCCCACCCTGCTGTTCTTTCTGCTGAAAAGTCTTCAGGGCAAGGTACAGGCCAACTGGGCGCTACCTGGTTATATCTCCATGCTCGTTGCCCTCGGATTTTACATAACCGACAAATGGAAAGTCTTCAACAGGTATCTGAAGGCCACATTCCTGACAGGTGTAATAATGGCACTCGTGGTTACCACTGCAGCCCATTATCCCCGAGCATTCCATATACCACCCAGGTATGATCCCACAGCAAGACTGCGTGGATGGAAACCCCTGGGCAAAGAGGTAAGCAGACTGGTCAAGAAAATGGAACAACCACTGTTCATATTTTCAGACCGCTATCAGATCAGTTCTGAGCTTGCCTTCTACGTTGAAGGGAACCCCACAACCTACTGTGTCAATACTGGAAGAAGGATGAACCAGTACGATATCTGGCCTGGCTTTTATGATCTTGCTGGCTATAATGCAATATTTGTTACCTGGGGTAATAAGGATTTACCTCGCATCCTGAGGGACCGTTTTGAATCTTATGAAAAAAGACTGTTCGTTGTAAAAGAAAAAGGGAATATACTGAGGGAATATTCTATCTTTCTATGCTACGGATTTAAGGGTATGGAAAAATCAACTCCCAGGGAGTTCTGAATCTATAATACCCAAAGCCAGTTATAAGGTTCAGCAGGAGTGGAGGGGTTAATGAGTTGATGAGTGGATGAGTAGATGGGACAAGGTCAGTGAACTGTAAGCAGTAAGCAGTGAGCAGTAGACGAGTGAATGGGTAGATGAGTTGATGGGTGGACGTTGTCATGCTGAATTTATTTCAGCATCTCCAATACTGTCCGATAAAGCGTGTAAGTCCTTGTAGGACAGGGGATATTAATTTTTCGTCTCATTCTCACAGGCCATCCATGGCCTGTTCCGAGGAAATTTTGCATGCTTGCCA
>JAADHP010000225.1 GCA_013151785.1 Nitrospirota bacterium
TGTTGTTATTGCTGTAATGGACTTCCACTTTATGGGTGGCAGCATGGGGTCTGTGGTGGGTGAAAGAATCACAGAGGCTACAGAAAGAGCAATAGAGAAAAAACTCCCTCTCATAATATGCTCCTCTTCCGGTGGGGCCAGAATGCAGGAAGGGATGTTTTCTTTGATGCAGATGGCAAAGGTATCTGCTGCTATTGGAAGATACAGGAAAATCGGCAGGCCCTATATTTCAGTTCTCACAGATCCTACCTTCGGTGGGGTAAGTGCAAGCTTTGCAATGCTTGGTGACATAATCATAGCAGAGCCCAAAAGCCTTATAGGCTTTGCAGGCCCACGGGTGATCGAGCAAACTATCAAACAACAACTCCCTGAAGACTTCCAACGTGCAGAGTTCCTTCTGGAACATGGTCTGATTGACATGGTAGTGGATCGTAAAAAACTGAAAGACACCATATACCGGATACTTACCCTGTTAAAATGAACTACCAGGAAAGTATTCACTACCTTTACGGTCTGACAAAAGAGGGAATAAAATTAGGGCTTGAAAACATAAACAGGATATTAGAACTCATTGGCTCTCCACAACAGAGTTTCAAATCCATACACATAGCTGGAACAAATGGTAAAGGTTCCACTGCCTCCATGATAGCCTCCATGCTCAGTTCCCTGGGCTACAAGACAGGGCTTTTCACCTCACCCCATCTTGTCAGATTTACAGAACGCATCAGAGTGGATAACAGAGAGATATCGGAAGATAAAGTAGTGGAACTTACAGAAAAGATAAAGGAGACCATCTCAGGGCAGAAAAATCTTAAACCCACCTTTTTTGAATTCATAACAGCGATGGCATTCCTGTATTTCCAGGAGCTTGCAGTTGACTATGCTGTAGTGGAAACAGGGATGGGAGGCAGATTTGATGCCACCAATGTGCTGCAACCCGAGATATCCGTGATCACACCTGTTGATTTTGATCACATGGAATTCCTTGGTAATACCCTGCCAGAGATAGCATTTGAAAAGGCGGGGATCATAAAGGAATCCACACCTGTAGTAATAGGCAGCCAGCAAAAAGATGCCCTTCATGTTCTGGTTAATGTGGCAGAGGAGAGGAATGCACAGACCTTTGTATTAAACAGGGATTTCAGGATTATAGTAGATGCGGTGAGCCTTGAAGGCACCAGATTTCATTATATATCAGAGGGGCTGGAGATAAGGGATATATGGATTCCTCTTGCAGGAGTTTATCAGGCTGAAAATGCCTCTCTGGCTATAAAAACCATTGATGCAATCCTTGAGGGGATAGGTGAAAAGGACTACATGATAAAGGAAGCCCTTGATAAACTTAAATGGAGCGGACGCTTTGAGGTGAAATACTTTAAAGGCATTCCCTTTATCCTGGACGGAGCTCACAATCCAAGGGCAGTAGAGGTACTCACTGATACAATCAAATATCTAAAACAAACCAATCGTTTTCCTTTTAAAAAACTCATTACTATTATAGGTACAATGTCTGACAAGGATATCCACAGTATCCTTTCACCTGTGGTGTCCGTCTCTGATACCATAATTGTGACAGCACCATCATATAACAGGGCACTATCTCCCCTGATTCTTTATGATTATGTAAAAGAGATATCAGATAGCATTAACAGAGGCATTCATCTATTTCTCTCAACCTCTCTTAAAGAAGCAATCGAGCTTTCTATGAAGAGCTTCGCCAGTGGTGATATAATCCTGGTTACAGGCTCCTTCTATACAGTGGGTGATGCAAAAATAGTCATGGGCGAATATGAGAGTATGAAATACCTGTGTGAATCCAATTAGATGACATGGAGACTCATTGCTGTTCAAAAAGATTCCATAAGAGAGATGAAAGGCAGGGTACAATAGATACAGTCAGAAGTCAAAAGTTAACAATCAGGAGTGACCCCAAAATGCCGATAGAAAAAAGTCTGCACAAAAGCAGGCAATACCTATGTGCCTATAAACTTGACTGGTTAGTCAATCACTATGTTAAGGAGTGAACAGTGAGCAGTAAGCGGTTAGCTGTAAGCAGTAGGCAGTCAGGAGTCGGAAGAAGGGCAACAGGTGGTGAAGAAGGCCATGTAGCAATACCGTCAGTGACATACACCAGCAACCTCATGTATCACCTTAAGGCTGAAAAGGCTCTGTCTGGCTATAATTAAATCCGATTGCATCAATGCCCTGATGAACCACCTGTTGCCCAATAGATTCTTCAGGATATCTCTCCATCTGCGAGAGGTTAAGGGTGATTGGACAGGATACACTATTGAGTAATCCTGTGGATTGCATTATTTTTATGAGGTGCCTTGCCTTATTAGTATTTATTGGACAGATGTGATGGAAACTCTTAAAAGAATAGCAAGACTTGAGGAGGAGATAGCCCTTCTGAAGGACATTATAGCAAGGAGATGCCCTTCCCTTGAAACCATTCTCAGAAGAAGGGGGTTCATTATCTTTCAAAAGCAGCGCGGAGAGGATCTCTTACTGCCAGAGGCAGAGTTTATTGATTCTTATTATGAGAATCTTAAAAAATATTCCTTCAGACTTTTTTTGCGTGATGTTATAAAGCAAAAAGGGATATTTTCTGAAAGGGATGTGGCACGATATGCCACAAAAGAAGTAACAAAGACCTACTTAGAGTATCTTCTGAAGACAGGCATCATCGAGAAGAGTAACGGTGGCTTTGCACTTAAAAAAAAGGTCAAGACCTTTGGTGATACACTGGAATGGTTCATGGCAGAGGTTTTAAAAAGAGAATTTGCAATTGAGGCATTGTGGAGTGTAAAATTTCGTGGTAGACATGTAGGTGGTGATTATGATCTGATTGCCAGTTTGAATAATGATTTGCTATACATGGAGATAAAATCCTCTCCACCACGGCAGGTCTACGACAGGGAGGTCAGGGCATTTCTCCAGAGAAGAGAGGAACTCTGTCCTGACCTGGCCATTTTCTTTATGGATACGCATTTAAGGATGAAGGATAAGATGGTACCCATGTTTGAAGAGGAACTCAGAGGATTATTCGAGACAGAAAAACCAGTAAAAAGACTTCAATCAGAAATCTTCATCATAGAAAACAATCTTTTTATATCCAATTCAAAACCCTCTATAGAGACAAATATGGAAACCATATTTTATCACTATTACAGAAGGAGGTTTAGATGAGCAAGGAGACTGTTGAGATATGTTCAGTGTGTGCATGGAGGGCAACATGTCAGAAAAAGTTTTCCATCTCAGGCAAGGATATAAGATGTCCTGATTTTGTTCGGGATCTAACTATCAAAAGTGAAGAAGGGGAAGAAGAGAAGAAAGAAGAGGATTAGACTCATTGCTTCCAAAAAGATTTAGTAAGAAAAAAGAAGGCAGGGTGCCGAAGAAAAATAATGCCCACACC
>JAADHP010000041.1 GCA_013151785.1 Nitrospirota bacterium
AGACTTCGTGATAGTATTAGTTGAATTTAAAACCAAATTCAGCAATAAAGTTATAGTGGTGATATGGTAGAGTCTGAACGGTTTTGAATTTTGCAAAAGATTTGCCGTGAGGGCAAATCGCAAAATTCCCTCGGAGACGTGCATGGATGCACGTCGAGAATGATGTGTAAGACTCTACCATATCACTACTTTCAGGTATCCATTGCTATTTTTACAGCTGGCTCTGAGTTTAAAGACTGTAGTAATACTCCAGATCAAGAAGTCGTCTTTTGATATCAACTCCTGAGGAGTATCCACCAAGACTTCCATCCTCATGAATGATTCTATGACAGGGTATGATAATCGGCAAGGGGTTTCTCTTCAATGCCTGACCAACTGCCCGTGCCCCTCTATGCAGTCCTACTTCATTGGCGAGCCATTGATAGGATCGGGTTTCTCCATAGGGTATGGTCAGCAGGGTTTCCCACACCCTTTTTTCAAACTCTGTTCCCAGCATTATATAGGGTATATCAAATACCTTTCGTTTACCCTGCAGATACTCTAAAAATTGATTTTTAAAGGACTGTTTAAAGTGGTGTCTTACAGGTACAAGATTTTCATCAGGAGGCAGTACCATGTTGAAAAGAATCCTTATGAGAGACTGTTTCTTTTTTTCTTCTATGAACCACAAAGTGAGTCTTCCAATAGGGGTATTCAGCGTATCAGTGAATATCTGGCTTTGAAGCTTCCATCTCTTCGGTGAAGACCTCAACCCTATCACCACCTTTACTTTTAGCAGAAGATAGTGCTTTTTTGGCACAGAGAATCAGTTCCTCTGTGGTCTGTCCCTGATAAAAGGCAATACCTATGCTGGCAGTAATACAGGCCTTTGGCTGAAGGTGTTCATCAGGGAATGGATAGTTTTTGATGATTGCATTGAATCTATTACTCAGGGAAAGTCCGGCATTAAGTGGTGTATTTGGCAGGAGTATTGCGAAGGAGTCACCACCATATCTTACAATCACATCTGAGCCTCTTATGTTTTTCCTGAGAAGTTCAGAGACCTTCTTGAGCACATTATTGCCCTTCGGAGCACCAGCATTCTTGATATAATTTTCAAAGTGGTCAATATCAAGAAGTACGAGTACCAGCGGTAGTTTATACCTTCTTGCCCGCTCCACTTCCTGTGCCAGTCTGATATTGAAATACCTGTGGCTGAAAAGCCCGGTAAGCTCATCAATAAGTCCGGCCCTTTTGGGGTAGATAACCTCCAGTTCTTTTATATGGTCTATCAATTCCTTTGTATCAAAGGTGTGTTTCTTGAGGATGCGTTCAATTTTCCCCAGTAGTCCCATTCGCTCTTCCACAGTGAGGTCCTTTGAGGTGAGCAGGAATATGGGGATGTCTCTTGTGGATGGCGAGAGCTTCAACTCCTTTACAATATCAAATTCATCAGTGTCAGAATCCTCAATATCAAGCAATATGAGATTTGGCCTCAGAGCCACTGCAAGGTCAAAGCCCTTTTTGCTCTCCTTTGCAGTATAGATTACTGCCCCTAATTCTTCAAGCATGGTTTTCAATTCTTCTGAGTCCTGGTCATTTGATTCTATTAATAAAACCGTCAATGGCAGCCCTGTCCGTTCCCTTGAGTATTTCAGGGATTCAAGGGTCTGGATCAGGATGTCCTTGTCGAGGGGCTTAAGCAGGTAATCTGTTGCCCCAAGGGCAAAGGCTAATTCCCTGTTGTTGACAATGGAGTGTATGATTACAGGAATATCTGCAGTGGTCTCATCTGTCTTGAGTTCCTGCAGCACCTCCCACCCGTCTTTTTGTGGTAGCATTATGTCAAGTGTTATGGCAAAGGGCTTCAGGGATCGGGCCTTTTGTATAGCCTCTTCTCCATTGAATGCATGGGCAACACGATAGCCTGCCTGAGTAAGATGAAGGGTAACTATCTCAGAGGTGGCAGGATCATCCTCCACCACGAGGATCAGAGGTGCCTCCTCATTGGCCCAGGGAAAATCAAGCGTTACAGCCTCTAATACATCCTCTTCTTCCACGATCTCCACACGTGAGGTATAGGGCAGAGTAAAGGTGAAGGTGCTTCCCTTGCCAAGCTGGCTCTCTGCCTTTATCTTACCGCCATGGAGTTCAACAAGCTTCTTTGTCAAGGCAAGGCCAAGTCCGACACCTCCATACTGCCTTGACAGGGATGAGTCCACCTGTGCAAACTCATCAAAGATCTTCTCCAGGGCATCAGGCGGGATACCAACACCGGTATCACGTACCGAGAAGCTCAGGGTCGGGGTTTCTTTAGAACTATCAAGTTCAGATGTGACCTCCACAGTGCCACCTTCAGGTGTAAACTTGATTGCATTGGACAGCAGGTTGTAGAGTATCTGTTTAAACTTGACCCTGTCAGCAGTTAGTATTTTTGCCTCTGGATCAAGGGAGAGAATCAGATTAATGGACTTTTTGTCAGCAAGGGGTTTCATTGTGGTTACTACCTCTTTCAGAACATCTTCCACACTGAATGTTTCAATCTGAAGCTCCATCCTTCCGGAGTCTATCTTTGCCAGGTCAAGGACATTGTTGATCATCTCCAGAAGATGTTTGCCCGCAGTCTTTATATTTCTGATATAACGCTCCTGATTGGGAGAGAGAGAGCCAAAGGTGCCTTCAAGAAGCACGTCTGAGAATCCAAGAATTGAATTCAGAGGGGTTCTCAGTTCATGACTCATATTTGCTATAAAGCGCTCCTTGATCTCGTTTGCTCTCTGGAGTTCCCTGTTTAACCGTTCAAGAGCCTCTGTTCTTTCGAAAACCTTACTTTCGAGCATCTCATTAAGGGATTTAAGCTCTTCTGTCTTGCTTTTAAGCTCTTGCCTGAGGGCATTTAACTCGGAGATATCCGTAAAAAGAAAGATGCCCTGTTTATCATTAATGAAACAGCCATTGAGGATGAAATCTCTGTTGTCAAAGAGTTCAGGATTCATCTTTACAGGAACAGATTTTAATAGGGATTTCTCGTCAAGTCTTTTCTGTATCTCCTCATAAGACTGAGGTGTAAAGAGTGTCTTAAGTGGTTTCCCAGCTATATCGTTACAATCTATTTGAAATCTTGAAATGTTCTTGCTACATTCCGTGATTATTCCTTCATGGTCTGTAATAATCACAATATCAGAAGAAATCGTTAATAGTGCCTCCATCATAATGTCGGCTTTATTGCTTGATGCAGATAATCTTATTCCTTCCAGTACAAGCGCAATAATCTTCGACAGAAGAAGCACTGAAGACTTCTGGCGTGCAGAGAATCGTCTTGGTTTAAAATCATCTATGAAAAGGATTCCCTTTACATCGGCATTGTATAGGAGGGGCACTGCAAGAATGGATCGGATATTTTCAATCAGAAGGGCTGGATTTATTCAGTTCATGGGTGAGTGTATCATTGATCTCGATGATCTTTTTCTCTTTTATAAGACGTTCTGTGAGACCACCTGATATTATATTCCATGAGGTGTTTTCTATAAACCTTCTGCTGAGGCCGCTATGGGTTATCAACTCTAATGAATGATCCCTGTAGGCTACCAGGCTTCCAGCAGGTGCCTCGGCAATGGAAAGGGCTGCCTTTAGTGCCTGGTTAAAGAAATCCTTCCTGTCAGTGAACTCTGCAAATGAGAGAACATCGGTTATTATATTGATATTCTGTATAGTCTTAAGAGCTTCTACACGTGCCTTTTTCTGTTTTTCAATAAAACTCCAGAGAAGCTTTGCAACAGGTGAGTTTATTATTTCCACCCTGTCGCCAAGTTTTTCTGAAAACTGTTTTGAAATCTCTCTGTTGTCAGTAACATTAAATACCATCTCAGGCTTATACAAAGCCGTTTCCTCGATGCTGCTGCAGACAGGAATGCCCCTTTTTAATGCCATAAGCGCACCTGGAGAGTCAGGCTTTTCTTCGTAAAGAGCCACCACCTTTATATTTGGTTCTGTTGTAAGGAGAGATATGAGAGCACTTCCTGCTACATTGCCCCCTGCAATTGCCACTCTTATCATTGGGTGTTACTCCTGATAGATATTTTTAAGTGACTCTAAGCTAAAGAATCCCTCATCCATAACAGAGGCCATTTCAATAAAATAGGAGAGCAGTTCCGGGTCCCACTGGCCATTGTGCTGTTCCCTTCTCATGGAAGAGAGCACTTCAAAATATGTACGTCCCTGTCTGTACGGTCTTTCTGAGAGCATTGCATCAAAGGCATCAACAATTGACAGGATCCGTGCATACAAGGGTATGTTTTTTCCCCCAATTCCGTCAGGGAAGCCCCTTCCATCCCATCTTTCATGGTGATGTCTGATGGCAGGGAGTATGTCTCTTAGTGAGTGAAGGGGACTGCATATCTGTTCTCCAATTATAGGATGTTTTTTTATCAGATTGAATTCCTCATCAGTCAAAGGGGCAGGCTTTCTTAAAATAGCCTCACTCATCCCTATCTTTCCAATATCATGAAGGATCCCTGCCTTTTTAAGCATCTCCTGGTCTTTTACACTTAGTCCAAGAAAGGCGGCAAACTCACGAGAGAGGTCTCCAACCCTCGTGGAATGTCCCCTTGTATAAGGGTCACGTGCTTCAAGGGCAACTGCCAGGGTTAAGATGATGTTTTCAGAGTGTTCAAGCTCATCGTGTAGTTCCTTGAGCTTTATAAGAGAGCGCATCTTCGCAATTAATTCTCTGGGCTCAAAGGGCTTGCTTATGAAGTCATCGGCTCCACATTCTATACCCTTTATCTTACTCTCTTTGTCATTCAGTGCTGTAAGCATGATTATGGGAAAGTACCGTTTCCCTGCAAGCTCCTTCAGGGTGTTACATAACTGGAATCCATCCATATCAGGCATCATAACGTCTATTATAGCAATGTCGGGTTTTAACTCCTCAAATATTTCAATGGCTTTATGTCCGTGGTAGGCCTTCAGTACTGTAAAACCCTCTGATTGAACTATTACTTCTATCAGTTCCAGGTTAGAAGGTATGTCATCAACTATCAAGACAGAGGGTCTTTCCTGTAATAAGTCCTGCTGGAGCATATTTAATTAAAGCATAAATTGATAAATTTGTCAAGAAAAAATCTTATTTATTAACTATTTATAAATAATCTTTAATATATAACTTTAGATTTGCAGGCATTTTCCCTTCTCGCTAAACAAAATCTGAAAAATTCTTTAGAACCATCATTTTTCCGTGAAGCTCCCCGACCCGAGATCGGAGCATTCTGGCAGTTTTCGTAAATAACCGACAGAAAACAGGGAATAGTAAAATAACAGGCAATGGGTCAAAGGGCAAATGTGGGTACTTTAAACGGCTTCATATTTTCAAATGGTTTAGAGGCAGATGCTACTATCTCAGATGATTGTTTTTCATGTATAATATTTTAACCTTGAGGAATATACAAATTTCAGTTAATTAAATATACTGAGGATATTTGCTGAAAACAGGATTACTAAATCATGATTCCATTTAAGGATGAGAATCCATCAAGAACCTTCCCCTTTGTTACTATTGGATTGATAATTATCAACACGATTGTTTTTTTTATCGAGCTTTTACATCCCGCTGGCATGCAGGTGCTTGTTTATCGCTATGGTGCCATACCCAGGAATCTGCTTGACTTTTCAGGCCACCAGTTTCCTTCTGCCTATTTGAGGATATTTTCTTCCATGTTTATGCACGGAGGTTTTTTTCACATTATAGGCAACATGCTTTATCTGTGGATTTTTGGCAACAATATAGAGGACAGGCTTGGCCATTTCAGGTTTGTTTTGTCGGGTTTTATTTAACCTCCGGGGTGGTGGCTGCCATGGCACATGCATTGTCAGCGCCTTCTTCAGGGGTGCCCATGATAGGAGCCAGCGGAGCTATTGCAGGAATCCTGGGAGCCTATCTCTTGCTTTATCCCCATGCGCGGGTGCATACGTTGATATTTTTTGGATTTTTTATTGAGATCATACGAATTCCTGCCTTTATAGTGATAGGATTCTGGGGCATTATTCAGATTTTTAATGGTATAATGTCAAAAGGTCTGATGGCAGAGACAGGAGTGGCCTGGTTTGCACACATCGGAGGCTTTCTTTTTGGTTTGCTGACTATTAAATTATGGGTTCCAAAAAGAAGATACCGATAAACGAATTAAGAGGAGGTTATGGTGATAGTAATATGTCCAAAGTGCAGGGTTAAATTGAAAATAGCGGATGAGAAGGTTTCTCCGGGGGGAACAAGGTTTAAATGTCCGAAATGTACGACCATCCTGATGGTCAGAAGAGCTACTACTAAAATGAAAGAAAGGCAGGATAATCTGATTCTCGTGGCACATGGAGACAAATCAATAGTGGATAGAATTGCAGCCATCCTTGAAAAGGAGGGCTT
>JAADHP010000124.1:0-3397 GCA_013151785.1 Nitrospirota bacterium
TTAATACAGAATCAAATAAAGAGGAAGAGGTATTTACCTATGTCATCCGAGAGGCCTACAAGCATATACTGTCAGACCAGGAGTGGAAAGAGACAGACCTTTCAGACGAAGACATAAAAGGATTCCTCCTTGAGGAGTTCTGAAACTTTTATATCCTCCACAGACATGCATACAAAAATGAAGCTGCCAGAACAAATATGTAAATGAACAGGGCCTCCTGCATCCAGAAAGGCCCTGTTTCCCTGGCTTTCCGGATCTGGCATAACAATTGCCTATACCCAAGAGGAGACAAAATTTCAAAAGGAGGAGTAACCATGAGACAGATTGCAATCTATGGGAAGGGCGGTATTGGTAAGTCAACAACAACACAGAACACAGTGGCTGCCCTTGCAGAGGCAGGCTACAAATGCATGATAGTGGGCTGTGACCCGAAGGCTGATGCCACAAGACTGATCCTTCACAAGAAGGCACAGGCCACCGTTATGGACATGGCAAGAGAGAGGGGCTCTGTTGAGGACCTGGAGATTGAAGAGGTATTGCTTGAGGGGTTCAACAGTATAAAGTGTGCAGAGTCGGGCGGACCAGAGCCAGGCGTGGGCTGTGCTGGCCGCGGTGTCATAACGGCAATCAACTTCCTTGAGGAAAACGGGGCATACACAGAGGATCTGGATTTTGTCTTCTACGATGTCCTTGGCGATGTTGTCTGCGGTGGTTTTGCAATGCCCATAAGGGAAGGAAAGGCAAAGGAGATATACATAGTCACCTCCGGTGAGATGATGGCCATGTATGCTGCAAACAACATTGCACGGGGTATTCTGAAATACGCACAGAGCGGCGGTGTCAGGCTTGGCGGGCTGATCTGCAACTCAAGAAAGGTTGACAGGGAGTACGAGTTGATCTCTGCCCTTGCGGAAAGGCTTGGCACCCAGATGATCCACTTCATCCCAAGGGACAACCAGGTGCAGAGGGCAGAGTTGAGAAGAATGACCGTGCTTGAGTACTCTCCAGACCACCCCCAGGCTGATGAGTACAGGACACTTGCAAAGAAGATGGCAGAGAACAAAAACCTTGTTATCCCCACTCCACTGACCATGGATGAGCTTGAACAACTGCTCATGGAGTTCGGGATTCTGGAGGGGGAGGAGGTTGAGGCATGAGCAGTGTGATAGAGAAGACCCAGAAGATGATTGACGAGGTCCTGGAGGTCTATCCTGAACGAACAAAGAAGTTCAGGACAAAGCACATAAAGCCCAATGATCCGACAGGCCAGTGTGGCTCAGCATGCATGGTGAAGTCCAATATAAAGTCACGTCCGGGCGTGATGACCATAAGGGGATGTGCCTATGCAGGCTCCAAGGGTGTGGTCTGGGGCCCTGTAAAGGATGTGGTGCATATCAGCCACGGCCCTGTGGGCTGTGGCCAGTACAGCTGGTGGTCAAGGAGGAACTACTACAACGGCATAACCGGTATTGATTCCTTTGGCACGATGCATATCACCAGTGACTTCCAGGAAAGGGATATCGTCTTTGGTGGTGACAAAAGGCTTGAGCAACTCTGCAGGGAGATAAAGGAGCTCTTTCCCCTGGCAAAGGGTATCAGTATCCAGTCAGAGTGCCCCATCGGTCTGATAGGAGATGACATAGAGGCAGTGGCAAAGAAGATGACAGAGGAGCTGGGAATCCCTGTTGTGCCTGTCAGGTGTGAGGGCTTCAGGGGTGTAAGCCAGTCACTTGGACATCACATTGCAAATGACAGTATAAGGGACCATGTGCTTGGCAGGGGAGAGCTTGAGAAATCCACACCCTATGATGTTGCCCTGATAGGTGATTACAACATCGGTGGTGATGGCTGGGCCACAAGAAAGATACTTGAGGAGATGGGCCTCAGGGTAATAGCCCACTGGACAGGTGACGGAACAATAAACGAACTCTCCATTACGCACAAGGCGAAGCTGAATCTGATCCACTGCTACCGCTCAATGAACTATATCTGCAGACACATGGAGGAGACCTATGGCATTCCATGGGTTGAGTACAACTTCTTCGGCCCAACAAAGATATACCAGAGCATAAGAAAGATTGCATCCTATTTTGATGACAGGATCAAGGAAAATGCAGAGGCATTAATTGAAAAATACAGGCCAATGATGGACAGGGTTATTGAGCAGTACAGGCCAAGGCTTGAAGGCAAGACAGTGATGCTCTATGTGGGTGGGCTGAGACCAAGGCATATCATCGGAGCATATGAGGACCTTGGCATGGAGGTCGTTGCCACTGGTTATGAATTCGGCCACAATGATGACTATAAAAGAACATATCCGGAGCTGAAGGAGGGCACCCTCATCTATGACGATGCCACACCATATGAGCTTGAGGAGTTTACAAAGAGGTTGAGACCTGACCTTGTGGGCTCAGGCATAAAAGAGAAATATGCATACCACAAACTGGGTGTGCCCTTCAGGCAGATGCACTCCTGGGATTACAGTGGTCCCTATCATGGATTTGACGGCTTCCCTGTATTTGCAAGGGACATGGATATGACGGTAAACAACCCAACATGGAAGCTGATAAGGAGGAAGAAGCCCCACTGATCCCCTCTCCTGCCCTCAGAGTAAGGATACCTCTGAGGGCACATATACTTTACGGAAAATTTATCCTGTTCGCTGTAAACCTCGTTGAACTTATAAAAGAGAAATACAAAAAGAAGACTTCCGCCTCAGATCCCTTTTGATATCTTTTCATACACCTTTTTCCTGTGAATTATACCGAGTATCCATATCTCGTTATCCACGATTTTGAAAACCACCCTATAATCACCAACCCTTAATTTCCAGTATCCCTTGAGGGTCTTTCTCAGGGGTTCCCCATACTGATGAGGGGCAATCATAAGACGGGTTTCAATTGCGGTCTTAATTCGCTCTTTTAATCTTGCATTGAGTGAAGCGATATCTATATCTTTGACATCGGGATGGTATTTAAGTTCAAAGGACAAGATTACCAGACCTCGTTATGCTTTAGTGCTCTGGTTTTCCTGAAGGTTTTCTCTCTTTCTTCAGCAAACCTGGACAGAGCTATGTCTTCCTCTATCTCCAGAGCCTCTTTCACAAGATCTCGCACCTTCATTGATAACGAAACCCCATCTCTTTTAGCCAGATGTTCAATACTTTTATATAGCGACTCTTCCAGGACAACATTTATCCTTGGGTTCTTTGCAGGCATGAACAACACCTCCTTTCATCAATAGTGTAACACTTATAATACACCATGTCAAGTTCATCCCAGATCCAGCGATAAATTTATAGCAGTGGTATGGTAGAGTCTTACACATCATTCTCAGCAGCCAGCTTTTTTCACAAACGGAGCTGGGGCAATAGATTGAGCGATTCAGAATATAAAAT
>JAADHP010000124.1:3404-3736 GCA_013151785.1 Nitrospirota bacterium
ATCTGGTGATCTTATAAAATGGATGTAAAAGATTTCATCCAGACATTTATCCCGCAAATGGACTCTCCTGATTCTTTGAGTATGATGGGGAGAGTGTGATTGTTGAGGATATGACGGATATGATAAAGGATTGAATAATTTAATCGAATGTGTTATTTTATGTGTATAAGGAGGTGTATAAATGAGGACCAATATCGTTCTTGATGATAATCTTGTGGAAGAGGCATTTAAATATTCAAAGGCAAAAACCAAGAAGGAATTGATACATGAGGCTCTCAAAGAATTTATTGCCTCAAGAAAAAAACTTGACCTGAGAGAGCTTAGAGGAAAGA
>JAADHP010000075.1 GCA_013151785.1 Nitrospirota bacterium
TAGGGCAACAAATCCTGTGTAACGGTCTGCCAGTACGGAGCCAAGCGAAGATGAGCCTCTATGTATGTCTTTATAAAGATAGTAGACCCTCACTGAGTCACCTCCGATAATACCAGGCAGAAGGTTGTTGAAGAAAGAGCCGATTAGATATAGAGAGAATAATCTATTAATCCTGATATTATCTATACCCTCTACCTTCAGCAGAACCCTCCAGCGAATACTGGAGGCGTATATGGAGCCTATATATAACAGAGAGGCCATGATGAAGTAAAAAGGATTGAGATTCCGTAATGTGTTGACTATATTGTCAAGACCAATCTTTTTGACAATCAGAGTCAGTACAGAGATACTGACAATACTCTTCAGTATTAAGAGGATGAGTTTATTTTTCTTTCTTTCCAAGGATGCGTTTTATTACATATATTGGTTTTTTCTGGCTTTCATGATAGACTCTCACAAGCATCTCGCTGATGAGCCCCATTCCTATTAGCTGGATACCAACAATAATAAGGAGCACTCCCAGAAGCAACAGGGGCCTACCGCCTATCTCCTCTCCCCAGAAGAGTTTTCTTATAGTGAGATACAAAGATATGAGAAAGCCGATGAATCCGGAGATTAATCCAAAAGAACCAAAAAACTGAATCGGCTTTGTAGAGAAGCTCTGCAAAAACTTGACGGTTATCAGGTCAAGAATAACCTTCACAGTCCTTGAAAGACCATACTTTGACTTTCCTCTTTTTCTGGGATGATGGGTCGTTTCCACCTCTGTGAATCTTACACCGTACCAGCTTGCTACAGCAGGAATGAATCTGTGCATCTCGCCATAGAGGTTGAGATTCTTTATCACCTCTCTTCTGTATGCCTTGAGGGAGCAGCCATAATCATGAAGCTTTACCCCTGTGACCTTGCTTATCAGCCAGTTGGCTATCATTGAGGGAAGCCTCCTTGAAAGAAAGGGGTCTTTCCTGTTTTTTCGCCATCCACTCACAAGGTCGTATCTATCAATGTGTTCAAGCAGTCTCGGAATGTCTGCAGGGTCATTCTGGAGGTCGCCATCCATTGTTACTATAACATCGCCCCGGCAGAAATCAAACCCTGCAGCAAAGGCAGCAGTCTGGCCAAAGTTTCTCCTCAGGCTCATGGCAAGCACATGCTCATCCTCTGAGGATATCCTCTCTAGTAGATAAGGGGTATTATCAGTGCTTCCATCATCCACATAGATAATCTCATACTCAAAGGGCAGTTCAGTGAGAACATCTGTGAGTCTCTGATGGAGTTCCTCTACATTCTCTTCTTCATTGTAAAGCGGAATTACTACAGATAAACGTTTCAACCATTCAGGATACAAAATGAAACCTCCAGATTGTTGTCTACTACAGAGAGTGTTACCCCTCCTCTTATTACAGACCCACAAAGCAGGTCCTGACAGATATATGCTTTTGACATCTGTTTATCAAAAACATTATATTGTAAAAATAATCATGAATTAATGTAAACTATTATAGAATTCTGTATTTGCTGGTTGTGGTATTGCCAGTTTTGAGGATAGGTGGGTATTGACTTTTCGCATCATTCTCGCATGCCCTTCATGGCATGCTCCGAGGGGAAAATCAGGTTCACCCTCATAGTGAACCTTTTCTGATTTTCCAAATCCGCTCTAAGCCAATACCCACCTATCCCTAATAATTTTCTCCTGATCCAGATGTTAAGGATAAGGAGGAATAGTTGAAATCAGAGGTATGTATATTTGTTAGATAGTTAATACAATTTTTATTCATAACAGGAGGGAGTATGCTTTCCAAAGTAATATCAGCAACCCTTGTGGGGATAGAGGCGTATCTGGTTGATGTTGAGGTGGATATAACCTCAAGGGGACTACCGCACTTCTCAATGGTGGGGCTTCCTGACACAGCAGTCAAGGAAAGCCGTGACCGTGTCAAGGCAGCCCTGAAGAACACAAACTATCTATTTCCTCTAAAGCAGATTACCATAAACCTCGCACCTGCAGACATCAAAAAGGAGGGTACATCCTTTGATCTTCCCATTGCTATAGGTATGCTATCATCTGAAGGCGTTGTTCCCGTAGAGGTATTAAGCGAATATTTAATCACAGGTGAGCTTTCCCTTGACGGAAGGTTAAAACCCATCAAGGGTGCACTTTCAATGGCAATGGCTGCAAGGGAAAAGAAACTGAAAGGCATAGTGCTGCCCCTGGAAAACGCACCTGAGGCTGCTGTGGTCAAAGACATTAAAGTCTATGGAATGGAAAACCTTCCCCAGGTTGTCCAGTTCCTGAGAGGAGAGCTGGATACCAGCCCAGTCCATATAGACCTTGAGGAGGTGCTGAGGATATCCTCTAATTATGAGGAGGATTTCTCAGAGATAAAGGGCCAGGAGCATGCAAAAAGGGCAATGGAGGTGGCTGCAGCAGGAGGGCATAACATCCTGATGATCGGCCCTCCTGGCTCAGGCAAGACCATGCTTGCCAGAAGGCTGCCCACAATACTTCCTGGCATGACCTTTGAAGAGGCCCTTGAAACAACACGGATACACAGTGTGGCTGGCAGTCTGAACTCCGGATATGCCCTCCTTGCCACAAGGCCCTTCAGGGCTCCCCACCATACCATCTCGGATGTTGCACTCATAGGAGGCGGACAGTTTCCCAGGCCAGGTGAGGTTTCCCTTGCACACAATGGTGTGCTTTTTCTTGATGAACTACCCGAGTTCAAGCGGAATGTGCTTGAGGTACTGAGGCAACCCCTGGAAAATGGTGAGGTAACCGTCTCAAGGGCAGTGGCATCCATAACCTTCCCGGCCTCGTTCATGCTCGTGGCAGCCATGAATCCCTGAAGTTGTGGTCACCTTTGCAAAATTCCATTAATTCAGGCAGGTAGAAAAATTCAAATTCTAACTTCTCTTTGCTTACTTTTATACTGCTAAGTAATTCTTTTATGATTTTTATCTGGCTTTCCTTGTCAAGGGTGTCCCAGATTGAATACAAAGTTGTTGCCTGTGTCAGCATATAGTCTTTACCGATCTCTGAAACCTTGTGCAATGCTATTTCAGCCTCTATTTCCGGTATAGAGTTCTCTATCTGTTTTTTTCTCTCCTGCAGATTTCTTATTCTTTCAGAAAAGATGTCTTTTGTAATTAGGTCGTCGTTATACATATCTATAATTCTGTCTATCTTCTGGTTGACCTTTCTGAGTTCCTGATTAAGTGTCTGAAGCTCTTTCTCCTTTAGGATTATAGCCTTCTCCTCGGCTTCTATTTCGGCCTGAAGCTGTTCGGGCTTTATTACCATGCACTTCAGACCTTCCTTGAATTGCTCCATCAGGATGTCTTCATTGATCTTGTTCTGGCACTTACGACACCGATACCTCG
>JAADHP010000085.1 GCA_013151785.1 Nitrospirota bacterium
GCATAAGATTCACCAGGAGGGTGAATCGCAAAATTCCCTCGGAGACGTGCATGGATGCACGTCGAGAATGATGTGTAAGACTCTACCATACTACTGCTATAAATTTATCTCTGGTATCCGGGTTCAGCATGACATTTTTAACGGACGCTACAAAAATTCCTTATTGAATAAATATCAAAAATATCAAAACATCCAGTGGACAGGTGGATATTGGCTTTGAGCGGTTTTCAGGCAATCTGGAGACTTCACCTGGATGGTGAAGTGATTGCCTGCCTCGGAGGCAGACAGGAGGTCTGCCGAGAATGAGCGGTAAAGCCAATATTTACCTGTCCTTTATACTGACCGATAAGTCAATCTTTAAGTCACTCATAGTTCTTTTAAAAAGCTGATAAGCCTCTCCTTATGATTAAGGCTTTCTATTACAAGATCTGCTCCTGAGCTGTGGAGTGCATCAGCACTGTATGGTCCTGTACATACTGCCACTGCCCTTGCACCGTGAATCTTTGCACATCTCACATCTCTTGGAGTATCGCCAATTATAATGCATCTGTCAGGTGTAAGGTCAATACCAAAACGAGAGAATCTACTGATAGCTATGGGAAGAAGCATATCCCTGTCTTCATGGTCACTGCCAAAGGCACCTGTTGGGAAATAACGATTTATACCAAAAGGAGACAGCTTGATCCGTGCACCCTCTTCAATGTTGCCTGTCAAAAGACCCATGGGTATGTTCCTTGAATCAAAAAACTCAAGTATCTCTGCCACACCTGGCTTAAGGGTTCTTCTTGGATTGTCAATCTCCATCTTCAAGAATTCTATGTAGGTGGATATCATGTTGTTTATCATATGCATTCCATTGTCGATCCTGTGAAAAACAAGGGCCTCTTTAATAATCTGTGTGTCTGTTTTCCCGGCCATAGATATGGGTTTAAAGGCATCCTTGATGCCAAAGAGTTTTTCAAATGCCTTATTGAGTGCCCTTGAACCAGCCTCACCTGAGTCAATAAGAGTGCCATCAATATCAAATAGTAATAATATGTCTTTCATCTTCTCTCCTTTAACCTTGGATCAATGGCATCCCTCAGACCCTCACCAAGAAGATTGTATGATAACACAGTAACAAGAATACACAGCCCCGGGAATACAGACAACCACCAGGCAATCTCAATGTTTGCCTTTCCAAGGGTCAGTATGTTGCCCCAGCTTGGATTGGGCGGCTGCACCCCCAGACCGAGGAAGCTCAATGAAGATTCAACAAGAACTGCCGAGGCCACTCCCAGAACAGCGTTCACTATTACAGGTGCAAGACTGTTGGGCAACATATGCCTGAAGATTATCCTCATATCAGAGGCACCTATGGCCCGTGCTGCCAGCACATACTCCCTGTTTTTCAGACTCAGGAACTCTGCCCTTACAAGCCTGGCCACACCCATCCAGGAGGTAAGCCCAATGATAATCATTATGTTCCATATGCTGGGACCAACAAAGGCAATCACAGTGAGTATAAGAAAAAAGGTGGGTATTGAAAGCATCACATCAACAAAGCGCATAATAATCCTGTCGATAAGTCCTCCATAATAACCAGCAATGGAGCCCAGGATGATGCCTATTATAGTGGACAGTCCGACAGCAACGAAGCCTACTGCCAGGGATACCCTGGCACCATATAGAACCCTGCTGAAGACATCCCTTCCAAGGTCATCTGTGCCCAGGAGATGTTCCCTGCTGGGAGGTTCAAGGATATGGTGTCTGTCAATGTAATCGTATTCATAGGGAGCAATATATGGAGCAAGGATGGCTATAACGAACAGCATCCCCACAAAAATACTTCCTGCCACAGCAAGTCTGTTCTTGGAAAATCGCTCCCAGAAATCACTCTTCATTGATTACAGTGCCTTCGGTATCCAGTACTTCTGGTTGTTCTATCTCTGTTTTGTAATAGTATAACAGAATCACAGATAAAATCCAGAGCCCTGAATAGCTCTGAAAGGCATAATACAGAATCTGAAAAGGCATGGACAGAAGTGAACCCATACCTGGTGCAATATGCAAAGGCACACCAATAAGAAATACAAGAATATTAACGATAAGATAAATCAACGAAGCAATTACAAACACTGCAAATGCCTGGGGGGTTCTCATGAGATAGTTCACTACATCCTTCAGGGTTGCAAAGGCACCACGGCCTCTGAAGATTATTCTTGCCATGCCATAGAGTGTCAAGGACATAATGCCTAAAATTACTATCATGAAGAAAAAGAATAAAACAATGGCCAATAAAGAGGCGAATACTGAGGATGTGAGATCCCCCACACCCTTCAGTACTGATGCTGTAACTGGTAAGATAAAGAAAAGAAGGGCAAAGAGGAAAACCACTAATATGACAATCAGGCCAATCAGGGCAGAATATGAGAGAAAGGGGAAAAAGAGCCTCTTTCCCTCGGAAAAAAACTCTCTTAAAGAAAACCTGCTTTCTGTATCAATAGTGGATTTCGACAGAACTCCTGCGCTACCACAGAACACATAAAGACCAAGAAGTGTAACAAAGGCGATATAGACAAGAAAAAGTGCTATAGATGACAGGATTATTCCAGGCGCCAGACTGAAAAGATCCTGTGGACCGTGTATCTGCTGTAATATGGATGGCCCTAACCCCAGAGCAAGGGCAAGCACAAACAATGGTAGTATAACGATAAACACAAAAGAAATACAGTTTATAACAATCATCACAAGATGTATCAAGACAAGCTGCCAGTTTCTATTGAGAAGACGCAATCCGCCAATCAGTGCCTCACTAAATCCCATACTCTATCTCCACCTCTTCATATACATCCTCAGGCAACTCAGTAAGGAATCTTGATGGTTCAAGCATTGAATAACCATTGTCAGTTAAAGTATAGCACAGTATAAGAAGTTTCTTTGCCCTTGTGCAGGCCACATAGAATAACCTTCTTTCTTCTTCAAGACCCTCCTGAACAAGAGACTTGCGGGAGGGAAACCGGCCGTCATTCAGTCCTATAATGAAAACAGTGTTCCACTCAAGCCCCTTTGCCTGATGTATTGTGGACAACACCACTCCACCTGCCTCTATATCCTCATCGCCTGAAACCCTTTCCAGCGTGAGGTCACTCAAAAGTCTCTCAAGGGGTGTATAGGGAAGATTTAGCATACCTTCCTCAGGGACTAACAGATCTGCTTCTGAAGGATTCAGGATTTTCAGTGCCCAGATTGAGGGACTGCTTGATACTGATTATAAGCACAATCCTGCCGAGGCAATACTCTATCTTCTTGAGCATGGCTATGAAGATTATCTTTATAACACCTACCCCAATGGTGAAAGCAGATATGAGGATCTACTGCAACTGGTTAAATATGCAGAAG
>JAADHP010000125.1 GCA_013151785.1 Nitrospirota bacterium
TCGGTAAGATGGATGACTGGCTCAATACACCAACAGTTGTCTGGTTCCAGGACAAGATAAGAAATATCCTCAACCTCAAAGACTTTGATATAAGTGCCTTGATTTCAACCAACCTCTCCAAACTTGGCAGGGCAGTACTGGGTAATGTAAAGACAGGGGTAGCAAACATAATGTCTGTACTTATAAACTTCCTGTTTATGATCTTTGCCATGTTCTTCATGCTGAAGGATGGCCCGGACTTCATGACCAGAATAAGGGATTACATGCCCTTTTCAGATATTCATAAGGACCGTTTAGCCTCTCAGATGAAAGACATGGTCATTTCAACCATTTATGGTGGCGTGGTTGTGGCGCTTGTTCAGGGACTTCTTGGAGGTATCACATTCTTTCTCCTTGGCCTTGGCTCTCCTGTTTTGCTTGGAACAGCCATGGGTTTTATGTCTTTCATACCCGGGCTGGGCGCTGTATCCGTATGGGGCCCTGTATTAATCTACTTTTTAATCAAAAAACTATACATAAAGGCACTCATCATGGTTCTGGTAGGAACCTTTGTCATCAGCATGGTGGACAACATCCTGAAGCCTATAATAATCAGTGGAAGGACAAGGATGCCCACCCTTGTAATATTCTTTTCAGTAATAGGGGGGCTGAAGGTCTTTGGATTAATCGGCTTTGTTCTCGGACCACTTGTGATTGCCATGTTTATATCTGTGCTTGAGATATTCAGGACACTTGAAGAAAAGAAGCATTTCTGATAAATTCTTAAAATACATATTTCAGAGCCCTTAGATTAAATTTAAAGTATTTAAATTATAATTATTTAAATTATAATAAAGGGAGCAGATGTAAATCAAATGAAAGGAGGTGGAGAAAATGAAAAAACTACATTTACTGTTACTCAGTCTTGTTGCAATATCTCTATCATTCAGTCTTGCCTTTGCAGGAGTACTCGATGGTAAAAGGCTTTTCAATGACACTACACTTGGCACCAATGAGAAAAGCTGCAACAGCTGTCATCCTGATGGTAGCGGAATCAACGGAAAAAAACAGTCCTACACAATAATGGGTCAGAAGTTAGGTAGCGTGGAAGATGCCATTAATCTCTGTATCAAGATGGCGCTGAACGGAAAAGTATTGAAAAAGGACTCTCAGAAAATGAAAGACCTTTCTTCTTTCGTGAAAACACTCACAGGCAAAAAGAGAAAACGGAAAATGATAAAAGGCTGTTAGTAATAGGAGGGGCATTCGCCCCTTCTTATTTCGGTAAAACAAAGGGTTCTAATAACAATCCAGTTAGGACACATCCTGTAGCATCATAATTTTTCTCTAATCTGCTATAATATATTTCAATAAATATTCAATTTATACAGGCTAAAAGGTTGTAGAATTGAATTTTCCCATTTCATTAATAATTTCAGACATAGACAAACACAACATGTTTCAAACCCTTACAAACAGTGCGAGGAGATAATATGTATTTCAGGGTTAAAAGAAAACAGAAAAGGGGTTAAGACAATGGCTAAGTTTATCTTTGTAACTGGTGGCGTGGTTTCTTCTCTGGGTAAAGGCATTGCATCTGCTGCAATCGGGGCACTGCTTGAGGCACGAGGACTGAAGGTAACCCTGCAAAAGCTTGACCCATATATAAATGTAGACCCTGGTACACTCAGCCCCTTCCAGCATGGAGAGGTCTTTGTAACCGATGATGGTGCGGAAACAGATCTTGACCTTGGCCACTATGAACGATTCACCTCTGTGAGAACCTCTCAGGCCAATAATGCAACAACAGGCAGGATATATTTTAATGTAATAACAAAGGAACGGCGTGGCGATTATCTTGGTGACACGGTTCAGGTTGTTCCCCATATCACTGACGAAATCAGAGGAACTATCAAGGCTGTTAGCAATGGTTACGATGTCGTGATTGTTGAGATTGGTGGAACAATCGGAGATATAGAGAGCCTGCCTTTCCTTGAAGCAATCAGACAGATGAGATATGATGTGGGAAGGGAGAATGTGTTCTATATTCATCTAACCCTTGTCCCCTATATAAAAAGCGCAGGAGAATTGAAAACCAAACCAACTCAACACAGTGTTAAAGAATTGAGAGAAATAGGTATCCAGCCTGATGCACTGCTGTGCCGCTGTGACAGACCACTGCCACCGGAAATCAAGAAAAAAATAGCCCTCCATTGCAATGTAGATGTGGATGCAGTGATAGCAGCCATTGATGTGGAAACGATCTATGAAGTTCCCCTTGCCTTTTATGAAGAAGGGCTGGATGAATTAATAATCAATAGATTACAGCTTTCAGTGAATGAACCAGATCTTTCCAAATGGAGAACCGTTGTTAAACGTCAGAAGGAACCCACCAATGAGGTAAACATTGCCCTGGTAGGCAAGTATATTGGTCTTAAAGACTCTTACAAGAGCCTTATTGAGGCACTAATACATGGTGGTATTGCGAATGATGCACGGGTAAACTTTTACTGGGTCGACTCAGAAGAGATCGAGGCACAGGGGCCAGAAAAATACCTCAGCGAGGTGGATGGCATACTTGTTCCTGGAGGCTTTGGACACAGGGGGATTGAGGGAAAGATAGAGGCTATCAGATATGCACGGGAGAAAAGGATACCCTTCTTTGGTATCTGCCTTGGCATGCAATGTGCAGTAATCGAGTTTGCAAGAAATGTCTGTGGCCTTAAAATGGCCAACAGCACAGAGTTTGACCTCCATACCCCTGACCCGGTTATATATCTCATGGAGAAATGGTACGACTTCAGGAAAGGCAGAGTTGAAGAAAGATCCCACGACTCTGACAAAGGTGGTACAATGCGCCTTGGTGCTTACCCATGCCTATTGTCAGAGGATTCTTTCGCATTCCAGGCTTACAGAACGAGAGAGATCTCTGAAAGACACAGACATAGATATGAATTCAACAATGCCTATAAAGACATACTTATAAGCCATGGTCTAAGGATCAGCGGACAGAGTCCTGATGGAGAGCTTGTGGAAATCATCGAGATAGAGAATCATCCGTGGTTTCTGGGCTGTCAATTCCATCCCGAGTTTAAATCAAGACCCACTGATCCACATCCCCTGTTCAAGGCATTTATAGGTGCATCTCTTAAGGAGAAGAGATCCCTCTTTCCATATTTAGAAGAAATTAAAGAGAGGAATTAAAAGGTCTGAGGCTTTAAAAATATGAGAATACGTAGAAGAAGAGCAGTAATGAGCGAAATAAATGTAACACCCCTTGTTGATGTGATGCTTGTACTGCTCATAATCTTCATGGTTACAGCGCCCATGCTAAAACAGGGTATAGATATAGAACTTCCAAAGGCCAAGGGGAAGCAGCT
>JAADHP010000149.1 GCA_013151785.1 Nitrospirota bacterium
CGAGAATGAGCGAAGGGACATCCGGAACCTCGCTCCCTCACTTTCCCCATCTGATAAACAAGAGTATAAAGTACCTTTTCATTATTTTGCCTCCCCAGAGTAAAATTAAAGATAGAAAAACATAATTTATTATAATAACATAACAGAGCTTATTCAATGATAAAATGAGTTGTTCAGCTGTAAGCAACTTGCATTAAGCTATGTTATTTATATAAGATTAAAGTATGCTGACAATTCTACAGAAATTCTTCGGTACAAAGAATGAAAGGGAGTTAAAACGTATTCAACCCTTTGTGGAGGAGATAAATGCCCTGGAGCCTGACATATCAAAACTCACCGATGAGGAACTTGCCCAGAAGACCCTGGAATTTAAAGAGAGGCTCTCCAGTGGTGAATCCCTTGATGATCTTCTTGTAGAGGCATTCGCAGTGGTACGAGAAACATCCAAAAGGATCCTTGGAATGAGACACTTCGATGTGCAACTGATTGGCGGGATCGTGCTTCATGAAGGTAAGATTGCAGAGATGAAGACAGGTGAAGGAAAAACCCTTGTTGCAACCCTGCCTGTTTATCTCAATGCCCTTGAAGGCAGGGGCGTACATGTGGTAACAGTGAATGACTATCTTGCTAAAAGGGATGCCCAGTGGATGGGACCCATATACCACTTTCTTGGTCTCTCGGTAGGCGTTATTCAGCATGATGCCTCTTTCCTTTACGACCCTGAATACAGAAATGATGATAAACGCTATGACCACTTAAGACCCTGTAGCAGACAGGAGGCATACAACGCTGATATAACCTATGGCACAAATAATGAGTTTGGCTTCGACTATCTACGGGACAACATGAAATACGACATAAAGGATTACGTGCAACGTGAACTTAACTATGCCATTGTTGACGAGGTTGACAGTATCTTGATCGATGAGGCACGAACCCCTCTTATTATCTCTGGTCCATCAGAAGACTCTACTGACAAGTATTATAAGATAGACAGGATTATCCCGAAACTGAAAAAAGAAGAGGACTTTACCATTGATGAAAAGGCCAACACAGTAATACTTACCGAAGAGGGCAGTGTAAAGGTGGAAAAACTCCTGGGCGTGGAAAATCTCTTTGACCCCGTGAATATAGAGCTTGTTCATCACGTGCTGCAGGCCCTCAAGGCACATCATCTCTTCAAAAGGGATGTTGATTATGTTGTCAAGAATGGCCAGGTGATTATAGTTGATGAATTCACAGGAAGACTTATGCCTGGAAGACGCTGGTCTGATGGGCTTCATCAGGCCATTGAGGCAAAGGAAGGGGTAAAGATAGAAAGTGAAAACCAGACCCTTGCTACCATAACATTCCAGAACTATTTCAGGATGTATAAAAAACTTGCTGGCATGACAGGTACAGCTGATACAGAGGCTGAAGAGTTTGCAAAGATATACAACCTGGATGTGGTTGTAATACCAACCAACAAACCCATGATAAGAGTGGACCACCCTGACATGATATACAAAACAGAACGTGCCAAATTCAACGCTGTGGTAAAGGAAATAGAAGAATGTCACAAACGGGGTCAACCCGTACTGGTTGGAACTGTATCCATTGAAAACTCAGAAAAGCTGAGCAAGATGCTTAAAAAGAAAGGGATTCCCCATTCAGTGCTGAATGCAAAATACCATGAAAAGGAGGCAGAGATCATAGCACAGGCCGGCAGACTGGGCGCTGTTACAATAGCCACAAACATGGCAGGTAGAGGCACAGACATAATCCTTGGTGGTAATCCAGAGGGCCTTGCAAGGGAGTTTCTAAAGGACAAGGAAAATCCTACAGAAGAAGAGAAAAAGGCTGCCCTGGAGAAAGCAAAAAAGCAATGTGAAGAGGAAAAGAAAAAGGTTATAGAGCTTGGCGGGCTTCATATCATAGGCACCGAGCGACATGAAGCAAGAAGGATAGACAATCAGCTGAGAGGCCGTTCTGGAAGGCAGGGAGATCCAGGCTCATCCCGTTTTTATATATCCCTTGAGGACGATCTCATGAGGATCTTCGGCTCAGACAGGATCTCCGGTCTTATGGGCAAGCTTGGTATGGACGAAAGCGTCCCCATTGAGAACAGGATGGTTACAAAGGCAATCGAGAATGCACAGAAAAGGGTTGAAGGACACAACTTCGAGATCAGAAAGCATCTTTTAGAGTATGACGATGTGATGAACAAGCAGCGAACAGAGATATACGCATTCCGCAAGGAGATACTCTCTTCTGAATCCCTGAAGGATCACATACTTGATATGATAGATGACACAATCGATATCCTGCTTGACACCTACTGCCCTGAGGATAAACACCAGGAATACTGGGATCTAAAAGAATTAAATGATGCCATCTATGGAATATTTGGTGTCAGGGCAGAGGATATTGAGGACATTATAGGAATAGAGGCATTAAGGGAGAAGATACGGGAAGATATAGTAAAGGCCTATGAAAAGAAAGAAGAGGAAATCGGGGCAGAACTCCTGCGCTACATTGAACGGATTATCATGCTACAGGTAGTTGATAATCAGTGGAAAGACCATCTTCTTGCCATGGACCACCTGAAAGAGGGCATTGGACTGAGAGGTTATGGACAGAAGGACCCCCTGGTGGAATACAAGCGTGAAGCATACGAGATGTTTGCCCAGATGACTGAAAGAATCAAGTCAGAGGTACTGACAAGGGTATTCAAGGTACAGATAAGAAGCGAAGATGAGGCTGAAAAGATCTCGCAGAAAAGAAAAAGACCTGTTGTTTACAACAGAGGCAATGGCGAGCCCCAGAGGCCTGTGAAGAAGTCCAAAAAGATTGGAAGAAACGAACCTTGTCCATGTGGCAGTGGCAAGAAATACAAGAAATGTTGTGGAGTAAATGCCTGATATAAAAATTATAGCTGTTAATACTGATGCATTAAAGGAATACCTCATACAGTGTGATATAGGAAAGGAGGGAACTGTAAAGGCTTTATCAGAGGTGCTACAGGAGCCGACAAAAAAACCAGATCTTATATTTCTTAATCATGGAGGTAATTTAAAGGGAATATTCAAGTCTATTGACACCTACCTGCCAGATGTACCGGTTGTGATCTTAACGGAAAAACCCAAAAAGACACCCCTTTATATAAAAAACAGACCATTAACAATGGTGATGAAAAAGGACAACTGCCATGAACTTCTCCATCTCATTAAACAACTCTTCCTGCACCGTGAAAAAAAACTGTTAGAAGAAAAAAATGAAGAACTGGGCATCCTGGTAGATCTCTATGAAAACATTGCACATCAGATGATAGAAACAGAGCAGATTGATGAACTGCTGAAAAACATCATGGACAAA
>JAADHP010000301.1 GCA_013151785.1 Nitrospirota bacterium
ACCCCTCTTCCACGCATCCGTCTGTGCCTGCAGCAAGGAAAATCCTCCTGCAGACTTTTCTATTTAAGCAGATAGTATTTTATAAAGTCAAATTTATAATTATTCTCCAAAGCTATTTAGACAAAGGCGTTGCGTCTTCCCTGCCTTCAGGAGGATCAGGAAATAGTCTAAAAACTGTTTCTTTTATATTCTCAAACAAGTTCATCTGCTATATGACTTTTATTAACTACATACTCACAGCTTCTCAGTCCCCATTTCCAGAAACGACATAGCATATATTCTTTAAGATATTGAATATCAATTCCAGATGGCTGAAGTATCTTGGAAGCCTTATCAAAGGACCTGAAAATCTGTAAGTAATAACATTCCACACCAAGTTGTTTTAATTCAGCAATAATATCAATAACACTGTTCATACTCAGGCTACTATAAAGAGTTGTTCTTATTTCATATTCAATACCTGAAGAGACAATTAGAGTTACAGAATGTGTTATCTTTTCTGTATCTATATTCACCTGAATCACCCTGTTATAAGACCTCAGTGGGGCTTTGTAGTCCATTGCCACATAGTCAATAAGCCCACTGTTTATGAGGTGCTGAAGCCTCTCAGGCATGGAACCATTGGTGTCAAGCTTGATCGGATATCCCATATCTTTTATTCTGCGTAGAAACCTTTCAATATCCGGCTGAAGGAGTGGTTCACCCCCTGTGATAACCACGCTGTCTATCAGCCCTCTTCGGTTTGAGAGGAAGGAGAGAACCAGATCCTCCTCAATAAGAGGACCATATTTTTCAGGATAAACAAGCCCTGGATTATGACAGTAGGCACACCTGAAATTACATCCCCGGGTGAATATTACTGCCGATAGCCTTCCTGGAAAATCTATAAGGGAGTTTTTATGTAGTCCTCCTATACGCATGAAAGGTTATACTCCTTTCTGAGTTTGAACTCCTCTTTCTTGCCCACATTCCATTGTTTTACAGGACGAAGATATCCCACTATTCGTGAGTATATCTCTGTTTCTCTTTTGCATTTCGGGCACTCTCTGTGTTCACCTGCAATGTATCCATCTTCAGGACACACACTGAATGTGGGTGTAATCGTAAAGTATGGTAGACGGAAGTTCTCGCAGATCTTTTTCACAAGCCCTTTGACTGTTGATGCATCCTCTATTCTTTCACCAATATAGAGGTGAAGCACTGTGCCGCCTGTGTATCTCTGCTGCAGGGCATCCTGATGTTCAAGGACTTCAAAAATGTCCTCTGTAAAGTTGACAGGCAGTTGAGTTGAATTGGTGTAAAAGGGCTCAGCTTTCAGGTTCCTGAACTGTTCTTCATTGGCACAGATGATGTCAGGATATTTCTCCTTATCAAGTCTTGCAAGCCTGTAGGAGGTGCCTTCTGCAGGTGTGGCCTCAAGATTGTAGATATTTCCCGTGGTCTCCTGAAATTCCCTGAGTCTCTGCCTCATATGTTCAAGGAGATTTATTGACAGTGCCTTTCCTTCTTCAGAGGCAATCCCTTTTCCAAAGAGGTTCAGACATGCCTCATTCATTCCAATCAGTCCTATGGTTGAAAAGTGATTCTGCCAGTACCGGCCAAACCTCCTTTTTACGTCTCTTAAGTAGAACTTTGCATATGGGTAGAGATTCCCTTCAGTAAACCTCTCCAGCACCTTTCTCTTTATCTCAAGGCTTTCTCTGGCAAGCAACATCATCCGATCAAGAAGGGAGAAGAATTCTTCTTCATCAGATGCAATATATCCGAGCCTTGGCAGATTAATGGTCACCACTCCGATAGAGCCGGTCAGGGGATTAGCACCAAAAAGCCCTCCTCCGCGTTTTCTCAACTGCCTGTTGTCAAGTCTCAGACGACAGCACATAGACCTTGCATCTTCCGGACTCATATCAGAGTTTATGAAGTTGGAAAAGTATGGTATTCCGTACTTTGCCGTTACCTGCCAGAGAAGATCCAGATTCGGATTGTCCCAGTCAAAGGTCTCTGTTATGTTGTATGTGGGGATTGGAAATGTAAATACCCTTCCCCTGGCATCGCCCTCGTACATTACCTCAAGTAATGCCCTGTTAAAGATATCCATCTCTTCCTGAAACTCACCGTAGGTTTCTCTCATGGGCTTTCCACCCACAATTACTGGATGGTCTGCAAGTGTAGAGGGTACTGTCAGATCAAGGGTGATATTGGTAAAGGGGGTCTGGAATCCCACCCTTGTAGGGACATTGATGTTAAAGACAAACTCCTGAAGTGCCTGCTTTACCTCTCTGTAGGACAGCCTGTCGTATCGAATAAAGGGGCTGAGGAGTGTATCAAAGTTTGAGAATGCCTGTGCCCCTGCTGCCTCTCCCTGCAGTGTATAGAAGAAGTTTACCACCTGTCCGAGGGCACTGCGGAAATGTCTGGCAGGGGAACTCTCTACCTTGCCAGGCGCGCCTTTGAAACCCTCTCTTAACAGATCAAGCAGGTCCCAGCCAACACAATAGACAGAAAGGATGTTGAGATCATGGATGTGGAGGTCGCCATTTAGGTGTGCATCCCTTATTTCAGGAGGATAGATCTTGTTGAGCCAGTAGATCTTGCTAATCTCAGAGGATATGTAGTTGTTAAGCCCCTGAAGGGAGAAGGCCATATTACTGTTTTCCTGGACCTGCCAGTCCAGTTGTCTCAGATACTGGTCAACCAGGTCTATATCTGCCCTTGTGGTGATCTCCCTGATATGTGCATGCTGTTCTCGATAGAGAATATAGGCCTTGGCAGTCTTTCTGTAAACTGATGAAAGAAGTATCTCTTCCACTATATCCTGTATCTCTTCAACAGTGGGAATCCTGTCCCTTATCACCTCCTCTGCGAGGCTGAGGACCTTGAGGGTTAACATCCTGGCAATACTGTAGTCAAACTCTCCAGTGGCAGTACCTGCCTTTGCAATTGCATTGGTGATCTTTTCTGCATTGAATCTTACCTTCTTTCCATCTCTCTTCAGTATGTACTTAAACATCTCCTGACCTCCTTATCAGAAAGTTTTCTGTTTATGCTCTGAGATGCATGGATACAGATGCACCTCGGGCACAGAGAGTCTTAACCCTTTTTGTGGCTAAGAGACTAACGGATCAGGATTTTTGCTGAAGAGAATGGAAACAAAGGGGATTGTAATAATAGATGTGCAGTATAGCGGTTCATAGATTACACCTCCCGCGAGGTATTCCAGACGGATGGGTCTTCCGGCTCAGGGCTTTACGGAGTTCGGATGTCAGAGGTAGAAGGTCAGATTTTAATTTTCTGACTTCCGCCTTCCGACTTCTGACTTCCGTTTTCCTACTCACCCGCCTTCCCAACCGAACACTCAGATTAATCCGGGTGCTCGGCAGTGGCATATAGGGCTTTCGTTCCCTTCACGGCTGCGGGGCAGCGGGGGAATCACTGAACACCAACTATTCTGGGTGCTCCGTTACACCCCTCTTCCACGCATCCGTCTGTGCCTGCAGCAAGGAAAATCCTCCTGCAGACTTTTCTATTTAAGCAGATAGTATTTTATAAAGTCAA
>JAADHP010000299.1 GCA_013151785.1 Nitrospirota bacterium
GCTTGGAGAGCTTGAAGAAAGGCTCTTTAATGATATAAATAGCCTTGGCATTGGTCCTCAGGGGCTTGGTGGTAAGACAACTGTACTTGGAGTAAAGGTTGGGAGCCTATACAGGCTGCCTGCATGTTACTTTGTAACCGTAAGTTATATGTGCTGGGCATTCAGAAGGAGAAGGCTTGTTGTGAAGCCAGATGGTGAGTATGAAATTCAATAAAAAGACAAAATTGAAGAATACATTTTATTGTTGGATTTGGGTATGGTTTTTATGGATTTTATCAATTGGATAGTTATTAAAGGAGATGATCAATGATAAAAATACTCAAGACACCGATTTCAGATGAGGATATCCTCTCACTACATATCGGTGATATTGTAGAGCTCTATGGCATAGGTGTAACCTCGCGTGACATGGCTCACAAATACATGGTTGAAAGATTAATAGAGAGGCAAGAGCCTCTTAGTGAAGAAGACCAGCGAATATATGAGGAATTAAAGTCCATACTCAATGGAGGATTTATATATCATTGTGGACCTATTGTGAGATTCAAGGATGGAAAATGGAGGTTTGTATCCTCAGGACCAACAACAAGTATCAGAACCGAGATATACCAGCACAGGGTAATAGAGGCATTTAATGTAAAGGTAATTATTGGAAAGGGAGGAATGGGTGATCTGACCCTTGATGCATGCAAGAGGAATAAAACCATCTATCTTCATGGAATCGGAGGGGCAGGAGTCTTGAATGCCGAGGCTGTTGTAGAGGTTCAGGATGTCTTTAAAAAGGATGAGTTCGGTCTTCCAGAGGCAATATGGAAGATAAGAGTCGAAAGGCTTACAGGCATTGTAACAATGGATGCCCATGGAAGGAGTTTACATAAGATATCTCTAAGAGAGGTTAAGGAGAAGTTAAAAACCCTATACTCTTGAATGAAATAGCATCATATCTGACTAAAACCCTTAAAACCAGGGCAGGGCACCTCATAAAAATAATGCAATCCACAGGATTAGTCAATACAGTAACCTGTCTTTTCAATGCCATAGACTGAATCAGGTAAAGAACAAATCATAGAGACCCAGTGGTGGTGAAGAAGCCCATGTAGCAATACCCACAGTAACATACATCAAGATACTTATATATCACCTGAAGACTGAAAAAGACTTTGTTTTTTATTATTTAAATTTTATTGCATCAATGGGATGATGAACCACCACTGGGTCTTAGTTTCTTAATGAAAGTTCTTATTTTATAAAGGTGTGGTGCTTATTTTTCTTCGGCACCCTGCCTTGTTTACAAATCTGAAATTATTCTGGACACTACTGAGGGAATTTATGGCCTTAATCCAATCTTATGATACCCTTTCGTATTGCAAACTTTATCAGACCGGCCTTTGTGTGGATATCAAGTTTTTCAGATATATTAGTCTGATGTGCTATTACTGTCTTTACACTTATATTTAAAAGTGAGGCTATTTCTTTATGAGTATAGCCTTCGGCAATGAGTTTCAGAACCTGCTTTTCTCTGTCTGTTAATAGTTCGTAGGGGTCTTCAACCCTGGCCTCCTCTTTACCAAGATACCCTCCTACCACCTTTGCTGCAATAGATGAATAGAGATACACCTCTCCTTTGGCAACAGCCCTTATTGCAGATATGAGATCCGTACCCACTGCATGCTTGAGTATATAACCTGAAACACCTGCCTTCAGGAGTCTGCTTACATACTCAGAGTCATCATACTGGGTAAGGATCAGAACCTTTGCTTCAGGATCGATCTTTTTTATCTCGTAAGTGGCCTCTATTCCTCCTAACACAGGCATGGAGATGTCCAGCAGAATCACGTCGGGATGCAGTTTTTTTGTTTTCTCAATAGCCTCCTTACCATCGGCTGCCTCACCTACCACCTCGATGTCATCACACAGTCTTAAAAAGGCGGAGATTCCCTCCCTCACAAGGGAATGATCATCTGCTATGAGAACCCTTATCTTACCCATTTTCCTTCTTATTTTTCCTCAAAGGAAACTTCAGGGTTATTCTTGTACCCATACCTGGTGCAGAACATATACTCAACAGACCATCAAACAAGGATGCCCTTTCCTTCATACCTATGATACCAAGTCCTCTCCCATCAGGTGATACATTGTTAAGGGCAGCTTCCACATCAAAACCCACTCCGTCATCTTCGATCTCCACATTTATGCCCTCCTCACTCCTCTTTAACAGGACAAATACATTTTCAGCATGTGAATGTTTTGCCACATTCGAAACAGCCTCCTGTATGATCCTGAAAAGTGTGGTTTCGATCTGAGGGTCCAGTCTCATATTTCCATGTCCTCTTATCTCGAAGAAATAGTTTATTCCCTTGTCTTTCAAATTCTTTTCCAGAATCCATCTGATCGATGCCTCCAGACCAAGGTCATCCAGAATAGAGGGCCTGAGATTCTGTATTATGCCCTGTATACCCTGATGTATGTTTACCAGTATCTCCCTCATCTCTTCGATCTTTTTAATATCAATCTTTTCTGGATAGAGTCTGCACATATCCATCTTCATCAGAAATGCAGAGATATCCTGGAGTGTTTCGTCATGCAGTTCCCTGGCAATTCTCCTTCTTTCCTCTTCCTGGGATGATATTACCTGTTTAAGCAGGGCTGATATCTTTCTCTGACTTTCCCTTAACTGCCTTGTCCTTTCCATCACGATATGTTCAAGCTCCATATTGTGTCTCTTTATCTTTTCCAGTGAATCATGGAGCCTTAACCTCATATTATCGAAACTTCTGGCAAGAACACCTATTTCATCCTTACTGTTAATCTTAACAGGTAAGGAAAGATCACCTTCACCTATTCTCCGTGTTGCATTAATCAATGTCTGTACGGGTTTTACTATGCTTCTGCTCAGGCCAATAGCAAGTGTAAGGGCCGTAAGTATCGATATAACACCAAGGATCAAGAATCGCTTTTTCAATGTTGAGGCAGGCGCAAAGACTATCTCCTGTGGTTCTCTCAGCAGAACTCCCCACGATGCTGAAGAGAGAGGTGCAAAGGCCATAATATCGTTTGTTCTGCTTCTGTCACGACCCTCATCAAGGTGACACCTGTGACAGAAACCTATGGAGGTCTTCTTGTTTATTGCAAGGGAGCTGAGAAATCTGTCATGATCACTACTTGTCAGTATTCTTGAGGGATTATTGGAGGATATGATTATACCGTTGCTGTCCACAACTTCCACACAGGTGTTTTTCCCAAGGGGAATAGACTTCAGAATTTTTGTAATGATATAACTTGTGGGATCCAGCATACCGCCTGCTACAGCCTTTATGTTTCCTCTGAGATCCTTGATAGGTA
>JAADHP010000210.1 GCA_013151785.1 Nitrospirota bacterium
GGTATAGCCTTTGAACGGTTTTTGAAAATCAAATAAAGGTTCACCAGGAGGGTGAAGCAGATTTTCACCTCGGAGGCGGACAGGGATGTCCACCGAGAATGAGGTGAAAAGGCTATGCCCATTGCCTGACAAAGGGGTCAAATGGCAAAATTAGGATATCTCAAATAACTTGACTACTATTGATACTATATATTAATTTAGTAAAACATCATAGACCCTTTCAGGGTTATTATCATAATTTAACAAAGGATAGAAAGATGGGTGAAGAAAACAGGGATGAAAAGAGAGAAGTTTTATTGAATGCCATTAAGAAAGGTATCACAGAGGTAGAAGGTCTTATAGGTATTGCTGCGGAGGGTCTTTATAAATGCGCAGCTGATTTGAGGGTTGAACAATCGGAAGAGGTGTTCCAGAATCTCTCAAGGGGAATGAAGAGCCTTAATGCCATAGTGGATTTTATCACCCATGTTGATAAAGGGATTGATCAGTTGAATGAGATGGGTATGAGTATTTCCAAGGAACCGCTAAAAAAATGGGGTGAGTCTTTGAATATATTCGAGGATATGCTTTCTGCCTTTGAGTCAAATGACTGGGTGACAGTTTGTGACCTGATACAATATGAGATTGACCCTCTTCTCAAGGATGGACAGCAGGGCTTAAAAGAACTGCTTTTCGAGCTTGAAAAGGCTGGATAGCTCTGGTGGTCTTTTAAATGAACGGCTTTTGTCATGGATAGCTTCTTCGGAAGGAATTTGAGTTCTTATCCTGTTTTGCAGCATCTGTGTTGAACATTCCTGGATTTTCAATGGATGGCACTCTTTCCATGCGCTGGACAGTACGAGATAAGTTAAGTGACAGAAAGGACAAATTAACCCCACAGTCAATAAAGTTACAGCATTTTTACGATGTCTACAGATGGATTGGGGTTAAAGTTTTCTGGAAAATGTCCGATATAGATATTAGGGCGGACTCTCCGTTCCATATCTGAGAAGAAGGGTTGGTGATAAAGATGACAGTATTACCATCACAGATCCATTCCATGATAAAGCTTTACACAAAATTCTCTCGTGACGAGAAAAACCCCTTTGAACAGCCCGAGGTTAACTTAATCTCTGAACCAGAGGACAGGGTTCAGATATCAACAGAGGCAAAGAAGAAACAGATTCAGGAACAGGCAAAAACAGAGGTGATGAAAAAGATAAAGGAGTCCTTCTATGGTTAAAAGAAGTGATTTCAGGATTCTTGTTATTGATGATGACGAGATAGCCAAGGATGTTGTAGTTAGTCTTTTGATGAAGGAGGGATTCTCGGTAACGTCTGCCCGTGATGGTCTGGAGGGAATAAAAGAGATAAGAACAAAGGATTTCGATCTCATAATTACTGATCTGAAGATGCCAGGAGCCGATGGAATCGAGGTGCTCAAGGAGGCAAAGAGACTGAAAAGAAATGTACTTGTTGTGATTATCACTGCCTATGGAACACTGGAAAATGCCATTGAGGCCATAAGGCTTGGTGCTTATGATTACATTACAAAACCCTTTAAGTTACAGGAACTTCTTATACTTGTTGAAAATGCAATGAAGAAGCATGAATTAATGAAGGAGAATGAGGAGTTGAGAGAACATCTGAAGAGTACCTATAGGGATATGGAGATGATCAAGGCTCTGGGAAGGATAACAGAGCCTACCCTTAAGGTTAGTATCCTTGAGCGGATTGCACGTCTCAGAGAGCTTGGCGTACTTGACGATACTGATGTGGCTATTTTGAAAGAACAGATGATAGGGAGTGACTTAAGTGCAAAGGGTTTTGATAGTTGATGATGAAGAGGTAGTACGTGATGTCCTCAGCAGAATGGTAAAGGCACTGGGGACAGCAGAGGTAGAAACTGCCTCTGATGGCCAGGAGGGGCTTGAGAAGATCCGCAATGGCAGTTATGACATGGTCTTTACTGATCTCAGGATGCCAAAACTGAGTGGCTTTGAGCTAATGAGAGAGGCCAGAACCATATCACCCACAGTACCCTTTGTGGTTGTTACTGCTGTGTCTCATCTTGATGCTGCCATTAATGCCTTACGAGATGGTGCATCTGACTTTATTACCAAGCCCTTTAAGTTTGATGACATCAAAAAGGTTATCGAGCGGGTTACAAGGGAATACAGGCTTCTTAAAAGCCTTAATGGTAGCAATGGCAGGGGTGAAGAAGCGGTAAAGATACTGACCTCCGAGGTTTTCAGGAAATTACAGGAGATTAATTCATTATTCAGCCTTGCCACTGAGATAGACGAACTGAAAGACAACAGAAAGATACTGAAGTCACTTCCCTCAATTATTGCAAAACTGATGAAGGCCAATACTGTGGTATTGTTAACCATAGAAGATGACCATGTTGTCCCACAGGTATACTTTGGCAAAAATACTGCTAAAGAGGTATTGCTGAAGGGCAGTGTATTTGAAAAGATAACCAGGTCAGATAGACACCATCTAATAGAGATTGGTGAGAACGATCCCTTTGGTAATGGAAGATTAATGGCGGATATGTTAATAGTACCCCTTTCCTTACATGGAGAGGTCTTTGGTTTTATTTTAATCACCGACAAGGTAGATGGCTATAGATTCAATGAGAACAGTATAAACCTTGTGCTGACCTTCCTTCATAAGGTCTCTTTAACTCTTGAAAATAATGCACTTTATGATCTTACATACTCAAATCTTATGAATACACTTAAATCATTAATCCTCACAATAGAGGCACGGGACCTTTATACAAGACAGCACTCAGAGAATGTTACCCATATTTCTTTACAGATTGCTGATGTTATTGGATGCACACAGGAGGAGATGGATGCCCTCCGATTCGGTGGGTATCTTCACGATATCGGGAAGATAGGGGTAAAGGATATAATCCTGTTAAAGCCTGGAAGACTTTCTCCTGAGGAATATGAAGAGATCAAGAAACATCCTGTAATAGGTGACAACATTGTTCAGCCCCTTGGCTCACTTTCACTTGAGAGACTCCTTATCAGACACCATCATGAAAGATATGATGGTCGTGGATATCCTGACGGTCTTGATGGTGAAAGGATACCCCGTATTGCAAGGATACTTGCAATTGCTGATACCTACGATTCCATGACAACCACCAGACCATACAGAAAAGGACTGAGTCATCAGGTGGCTGTGGATGAAATAAAGAGATGCTCTGGAACACAATTCGACCCTGAGATAGCCAGGGCATTTTTTACAACTCCTACAGGCAAAAGAGGGCTTAGAGATGAAGATTAGAAATGGAATAGATGAATCTCGTATAATTGTAACTCCACCGG
>JAADHP010000069.1 GCA_013151785.1 Nitrospirota bacterium
CTATGGTATTTGAAAATAAGATTACTGTATTGAGTAATCCTGTGGATTGTCTTATTTTTATGAGGTGCCCTGCCTTGTTATTATTTTATATTCGGACAGATATGATTTTAACTATTTATTTTATTAAAGAAATTTACCTGATTATCCGATATAACATAAAAGGGTATGTTTGTAATTATTGGCATAGCAGTAGTGCTCGGCGCTGTAGTAGGCGGATACCTTATGGAGCACGGGAATCTATCTGTGCTGTTTCAGCCAGCAGAGGTGATTATCATCTTTGGAGCTGCAACTGGTTCTCTCATTATTGCCTCTCCTCCAAAGGTGCTATCTCTCATCATAAAGAGCATAGGTAAGCTTTTCGGCTCCGGGGGTATGGGCAAGGGAGGATATCTTGAGCTCCTGACACTACTGTTCCAGGTCTTTTCAAAGATCCGTAAGGAAGGGCTTATCTCCATTGAAGCTGATATTGAAGAACCTGCCAAAAGCCCCATCTTTAATAAGCATAAAAAGGTGCTTTCCAATCATCATGCCATTAATTATCTCTGTGATAATCTCAAGGTGATCATTTCTACCAATGTGCCGGCCCATGAACTTGACAGTCTGATGGAACTGGATGCAGAAACTCACCACCATGAGGCACTGGCACCGGCGCATAAGATCTCCATGGTTGCTGACTCATTGCCAGGGCTTGGTATCGTTGCTGCCGTGCTTGGAGTTGTGTTGACAATGGGAAAGATCAGTGAACCTCCCGAGGTGCTTGGTCATAGCATAGGTGCTGCACTTGTGGGGACATTTATGGGAGTTCTCATGTGTTATGGCTTTGTAGGTCCTATTGCAGCCAATATAGAAACAAAGGTCAAAGATGACGGCGTTGCCCTTGAGATAATCAGGGTAGCCCTTGTTTCATTTGTAGGTGGTGCAGCACCTCAGATGGCTGTGGAATTTGGAAGGAGGGCCATTCCTTCAACAGACAGACCATCCTTTAATGAACTGGAAGAGGCCATACGGAAAAAATGAAGGATTCAAAGCAGGTCATTATAAAAAAGGTCAAAAAAAAGTGTGAGGGGGGACATCACGGCGGTAGCTGGAAGGTTGCCTATGCAGATTTTGTTACTGCCATGATGGCCTTCTTTCTTCTGCTGTGGCTTATAACCATGGTTTCTCCTGAAAAACGTGCAAGGGTGGCAGAGTATTTCAGGTATTTCAGCCTTTTTAAAAAGGGGGGTGTTTCTATTATGGAAAAATCAAGCGCTATCTTCAATGAGTCGGGAGAAACAACAAAAAAGGTCTTTGCTCCCTATTATGAACAGAACTATCTAACCCCTGCAGCGCTGAAAGAGGCAATAAAGCAGGCAGTGGAAACCCTTCTGAGTGATGTAAAAGACCAGATAATGATTATGATTGTGAATGAAGGTGTCAAGATAGAAATGGTTGATAAAAACGGCAGTACTATGTTTCAGATTGGAAGTGCCGAGCTAACAAAAACAGCAAAAAACATACTAAAAGTATTGGCAGATAATATCAAAATCATTTCCAACCCGCTTTATATTGAAGGCCATACAGATGCCTACTCCTACTCTACAAACAGCCATTACTCAAACTGGGAGCTTTCCACAGACAGGGCTAATGCAGCACGGCGGTATCTTGAATCTGTGGGAATCAACCCCGAAAGAATAGTCAAGGTTGTGGGGTATGCTGACAAGGAACCCCTGATAAAAGAAAATCCCCGTGACCCCAGAAATAGAAGAATCAGCATCATTGTGCTGTTTAAGGACAAAAAACATACAACTAACCGTTAACTGTATCTCAAATTCATCAAAAAGGTTCCAAGCTTCCCGACCAGAGGTCGGGGCATTCTGGCAGTTTTCGTAATTTGCCGATAGGAAACATAACAGGCAATGGGTATAGCCTTTGAACGGTTTTTGAAAATCAATTAAAGGTTCACCAGGAGGGTGAACCTGATTTTCACCTCGGAGCAAGCCATGGATGGCTTGCGAGAATGATGTGAAAAGGCTATATCCATTGCCTGACCAGTGAGTCAAAAGGCAAGTTTTGAGAGGTTTCTGCCGGATTGGTATTTTTTCCCTCCAATAGGTTATATTAGATGATTAAATATCTTCAAGGAGTATTATCATGGAAGAGATAATCAAGACATTGTCAGGTAATCCAGTTCAGCCCATCAGGATGGACCTGGACAGTAAATTTTCCTTTATGTGCCATAAAGGGCTTGAGTGTTTCACTCAATGTTGTGGCAAGATAGATATTTTTATTACACCCTATGACGTGGTGCGTATAAAAAATCGTCTTGGAATCACTTCAGGAGAGTTTTTAGCAAATTATGTCCAGCTAATGGAGCTAAAAAAATCTAAACTCCCTCTTTATATGCTCAAGATGACCAAGGAAGGTAGATGTCCCTTTGTTACAGAAGAGGGGTGCACCATATATCCAGACCGTCCCGTGGTGTGTCGTTATTATCCTATAGGGTTTGGCTTGCTGAAAAGCAAAGAGGTTGGTGGAGGAGACTTTTTCTTTCCCATAAAGGAGCATTACTGCAAAGGTTATGAAGAGGACAGGGAATGGACTGTCCGTGAGTGGAGAGAGGCACAGGAGATAAACATATTTGATTTTATTAATAAAGACTGGTTTGACATTGTGTTGAGCAAAAAACTCCTGGCACCTGATTTCAAGCCTGATCAGAAGAGCATAAGCCTCTATCTCATGTGCAGCTACGATATTGATAATTTCAGGAAATTTGTCTTTGAAAGTCGGTTCCTGACTCTATACGATGTAGACGAAGAAACCGTAGAGAGTATAAAAGAGGATGAGACTGAACTCCTGAAATTCGCCCATAAATGGCTTCATGGTGTGCTTTTTGGTAATCCTGTAATCAAGCTCCGTTCTGACAGATCATCGTGACATGTATCTCTTTAGTTCTTTGTAGATAATATTCCCGATCTTAAGCCCCTGGTCTATGATTTCAGGGCCATAGGCCTTTGCGGTATCGGTGCGAAAGGTCTTCTTTACCCTTTTTATATAATCGAGTCCCTTTTTGTAGTTTTCCAGAAATATATCAGGTGGTATCTGATTATGCCTCAGCATCTCCCATATCATGGTGGTAAAGTTGTCAGGTCCCCACCGGAACTTGTCAGCATCATAGAGGGCATCGCTTATTAATTCGCCATACCTGTCCCGTGCCTGTACCACATCCTTGAATGCCTCGTGATTGCGGATAGCTGTTATAATGTACTCTTTATGTCTGTCATCAAGGCCGAAACAGTCTAAAATGGCTGCAGCCTCACGACTGCCTGCAATGGC
>JAADHP010000293.1 GCA_013151785.1 Nitrospirota bacterium
AAACTCAAAAAGAGCAATATGGATCTCTTTGAGGAACGACTGAGGAGATTTCTGGTAGAGGAAAAGGGGTTGATACTCCTGAGATCAGTATCAAAAAATCTGCTACGGGTGATCTCCGAGGCAGTGCTGAGAACAGAGCTTCAACTGAAGACCCTAAAGACACCCATTGAAGAGATTGAAAGCAAACTTCAGGCATTCGAGGAGAAAGAAAGGGAGATCGAGTCAGAAAAAAGGGACTTCGAGATCCTCCTTGAAGGAGAAACAAAACGAATCATTGAAGAGGTGCTTGACCCTGACCTTGAGTCTGCCAGAAAAGAACTGTCTGAAAAACTGCTTCCAGAGTTTGAAGATTTTTATAATAAGAACAAATCACTCTCACCTGGTAAGCTCCGGAAAACTCTTGAGGAATTCATCGGACATGCTGTACGTGAGTATTATTCGGTATTCAGAAAGAATGAAGACACAAAAGTCTCCATGGCCTTTGAAAAGATTGCTGAAAGATTCCAGGGCAAGATAAATCTTATAGTGGATGAACTCCTGAGATACTCCTCTGAACTCTTTGACCTCAGCTTTGAACGATTCACAGCAGAGGCGCTCTGGAGTGTGGAATCATCCTTTTATTTCAAGTTCAAGGATGAACCCCTGATGATCGAGATGCTGGGTGATGCCCTCACGTCCCTGATGCCAAAATTCATCAGTAACCGCATTGTCTATAAAAATATGAAAAAGTATCTCCTTGAGATGATAGAAAGACAATCAGGCCGTATCAGATGGGACTTTGTTGACCGTCTTCAGAAAAGCCGCCTTGAATTCAGATGGCAGATGCTTGGAAGGATCAATGAGACAATCAAGGGCATCAGAGAGGCAATCCAGAAGGGTATCGAGTACCGCAGAAAGAGCCGGGAAGAGCTGGCAAGACGTCAGCAGGAGATAGAAGAGGAGCTTGACAAACTGTATAATGTGAAAAGCAGGATTATGGAGATAATCAAGGCCACTGAATAGCCTCTACAATAAAGCCCCCGAGCAGAGGTCAGGGCATTCTGGTAGTTTTCGTGATCTTCTTCACAAAAAATTCATCTTCTGAGTTTATAATAAAAACAGAGATAGCAAACCCTTTAAAAGAGGTGTTCATATGCGAAGCATTACATTGCCTGTCAAGGGCATGACCTGTGCTGCCTGTGTAAGGGCAGTGGAGAACGCCCTCTCCAGACTGGAGGGTGTAGAAGATGTGAATGTCAATTTCGCATCAGAAAAGGCCACCTTAAAGATAGATAGAGATATACCCCTTGAATCCATCATAAAAGCCGTAAAAGATGAAGGCTACGACGTGGTAACCATAAAGCAGGACTTTTCTGTCAGGGGCATGACCTGCGCTGCCTGTGTTGGCGCTGTTGAAAGGGCCCTGAAAGGACTCTTCGGAGTTATTGATGTGAATGTGAATCTGGCCACAGAGAAAGCCACGGTTGAATATATACCCACAATTGTCGGGTTTGATGACTTCAAAAGGGTTGTTTCCGAGCAGGGTTATGAACTTCAGACCATAACAGGAGAGTTTATTGACAGGGAACGACAGGAAAGGGAACGTGACTATCAGGATCTCAAAAGAAGATTTGTAATAAGCGCTATTATTTCTGTTCTGATACTCGCCGGAAGTCTGACAAACATACCCATACTCTCCAACTGGATTGTCCTGTTTGTACTGGCCACACCTGTACAGTTCTGGGCAGGCTGGCGTTTCTACAGGGCAGCACTCATTGCACTCAGGCATTTCTCCACAAACATGAACACCCTTGTGGTAGTGGGCACATCTGCTGCCTATTTCTACAGTGTGGTGGCCACTTTCCTGCCAGAGATATTTGAGGCAGGTGGACTCAAACCCCATGTCTATTTTGATACATCTGCTGTAATTATCACCCTGATACTGTTTGGAAGGCTTCTTGAGGCAAGGGCAAGGGGCAGAACCTCAGAAGCAATAAGAAAACTCATGGGGCTTCAGGCCAGAACAGCTCGGGTTGAAAGAGACTCAGTAGAGGTGGAGATTCCTGTTGATGAGGTTATAGTGGGCGATACTGTTGTGGTAAGGCCTGGTGAGAGGATTCCTGTAGATGGCATCATAATAGATGGCTATTCATCAGTGGATGAATCCATGCTTACAGGGGAAAGCCTTCCTGTGGAGAAACGCGTGGGCGATCTTGTTTATGGTGGCACAATAAACAAAGAGGGACGTTTCAAGATAAGGGCTACCAGGATCGGCAAGGACACTGTTCTTGCACAGATCATACGGCTTGTTGAAGAGGCACAGGGAAGCAAGGCACCAATACAGCGCCTTGCTGACAAGGTCGCCTCCATCTTTGTACCCACTGTGATCGGTATTGCTTCGTTTACATTCCTGATCTGGTACTTTCTGGGGCCTGAGCCTGCATTCACAAGGGCCATGATGAATTTCATCGCTGTTCTCATAATCGCCTGCCCCTGTGCACTGGGGCTTGCCACGCCCACAGCCTTGATGGTGGGCACTGGCAAGGGTGCGGAAAGGGGAATACTCATACGTGACGCAGAGGCACTTGAAATGGCTCACAAGATAGACACAGTGGTAATGGATAAAACAGGCACTATAACCAAGGGTGAACCAGAGCTTGTTGATATAATCTCACTGAATTCAGCACCCACTGAAGAGGTTCTGCTTGTTGCAGCATCCCTTGAAAAGGCATCTGAACACCCACTTGCCGAGGCCATCTACAGGGCTGCAGAAAAACACAATCTTCAACTGAAGGAACCAGAAGAGTTCAGTGCAATACCAGGCGGAGGCGTGAGCGGTGTGCTTGACAGAAAAAAGGTCTTTATAGGAAATCTGAACCTCCTTGAGAAGGAAGGCATTGATATCTCGGCAGTAAAAGAGCAGGTGCTGAGTTTGAACTCAGAGGGCAAAACAGCGGTAATCCTCTCTGTGGAAGGTCAGGTACAGGCAATATTTGCTATTGCTGATTCAGTGAAGGAAACATCCAGACAGGCTATCGCGGAACTAAAGAAAATGGGTGTCGAGGTGGTTATGCTTACAGGTGACAATGAAAGAACCGCAAGGAGGATTGCCCAGGAGGTTGGAATAGACAGATTCTTTGCAGAGGTCTTACCCGAAGGAAAGGTTGACATTATAAAGAAACTCAGGGCTGAAGGCAGAGTGGTTGCAATGGTGGGTGACGGAATAAATGATGCACCTGCCCTTGCAGAGGCTGACCTTGGCATAGCCATTGGTACCGGCACCGATATAGCTATCGAGGCATCTGATGTTACACTGATAAAGGGTG
>JAADHP010000147.1 GCA_013151785.1 Nitrospirota bacterium
AATATAAACATTGCCAGGATGCATTTTGGCAGAGAGAGCAAGGGAGGCATGGCTATCTCTGTGGTTAATGTGGATAATGAAATAAATGATCTTTTGATAAAGGAAATCAAAAAAATGCCGAATATTATCGACGTAAAAATCATAAAATTATAACCGGTTAAGTCTTTGAAGACTTGGATTACTGCTCATTTTAATCAGGAGGATTTTACAGATGGCTAATGCTGTGGTAATTTTAGGAGCTCAATGGGGCGATGAGGGAAAGGGAAAGATTGTTGATGCCCTTACTGAAAAGGCTGATGTCGTTGCAAGATTCCAGGGTGGCCATAATGCTGGCCATACAGTGGTAATTGACGATGAAACCTTCATTCTCCATCTGATCCCCTCGGGCATCCTGCATGGAAATAAGATATGTATCATTGGCAATGGAGTGGTTATTGACCCTGCTGCATTATTGTCAGAGATGGAGGAACTAAAAGAAAAAGGAATAGAATTAAATCACAATCTTCGTATCAGCAAGAATGCCCATCTCATAATGCCCTATCATATGGCTATTGAAAGGGAAAAGGAGAAAAGCAAAGGTAACAAAAAGATTGGAACCACAGGCAGGGGCATTGGACCTGCGTACGTGGACAAGATGGCAAGAACAGGAATCAGGGTTGTTGATCTTCTCTATCCCGAGATATTCAGGGAAAAGATAGAGGCAAATCTCAAGGATATAAATTTTCTTCTTGAGAATCTCTACCACGGAGAGACCTTTACTGTAGATGAAATTTACAACAAGTATATGGAATACGCCGAGCTACTCTATGACTTTATAGATGATACAGATATACTTGTCAACAGGTATCTTGACGAAGGGAAAAATGTGCTCTTTGAAGGTGCACAGGGAACACTTCTTGACATTGATCATGGCACCTACCCCTACGTTACATCATCTTCAGCCTCTGCAGGAGGTGTTTGTACAGGCATTGGCGTTTCACCTCTGAAGATCGATACCATACTTGGTGTTGTAAAGGCCTATACCACAAGAGTGGGTGGAGGACCCTTTCCAACAGAGATACATGATGCCCTGGGTGAAGAGATCAGAAAACGTGGAGGTGAATACGGAGCCACCACGGGAAGGCCAAGGAGGTGTGGTTGGCTTGATATGGTAGCACTGAAGCACTCCGTAAGGATAAATGGTTTTACAGGACTTATAATAACAAAACTTGATATTCTTGATGGGCTCGACAAGATTAAGGTCTGTTTTGGTTATGAATACAATGGCAAGGTATATGATGAATTCCCCAAGGAATTATCCATACTTGAAAACTGTACCCCCATCTACAAGGAATACGACGGCTGGAAGGAATCAACATCAGGGATCAGGGATTTCTCTAAACTGCCTCCAAAGGCACAGCAGTACATTCAACTAATAGAAGAGAGCCTTGGTGTGAGCGTTGATATAATATCAACAGGACAGAAAAGGAACCAGATAATTATCCGCAGAAATCACTTTTTATAATGTCCAAACAATGTCCAAACGAAGACACAAGCGATACACAAAGAGACTTGAGGTAGAATTTTCAGCCGCTGATATGACTTTCAAGGGCATATCCTCAAATATCTCGGAAAGAGGCCTCTTCATAAGAACACAACACGGATTTGTACCTGGAACAAAGATCACCATAAAGCTTCTTCTGCCTGACGGCTCTGTTTCGACCCTGAGGGGTATTGTCAGAAGAACCGTAAAGACTATACATAGTTTCATAAAGAACGGAATGGGAGTGGAGATTCTGGAAACAGATACTGCCTTTGAAAACTTTCTCAGACAGGAACTTCTGGAATACAATGATAGACTTTCTGATAAATCACACAACCCTGAGCAGTATGAAAGAACTGAAAAGCAAACTCAGGAAGAAAACAGGAGAACTGATAAAACTGCTGCGTCTGTGAATGAATTTACAATACTAAGGTGCCATGTCTGTTCAGTTAAAAACAGGGTTCCTCAATCCCTTTTATCCAAAAAACTCAAATGCGGAAAATGTGGAGCCTACTTAACCTGATACTTCCTGAAAGCTGCCCTATCTGCAATAAATCCTCAGATAATATCAAAGCTTCACCATTATGCAGGGATTGCTGGGAAAGAATTGAACTGCACCAGAGCAAAAGACGGTGCTACTGCTGTGGATTACCAATAGGCACCTCCTATGAAACCCTCTGTATATCCTGTATCCAAAGGCCGCCATACTATGACAGGATGATTGTTTTTGGTGACTATGAAGGACCTCTGAAAGAAGCCATCCATTATATGAAATTCCATGGCAGGAAAAAACTCGCCAGAAGGCTTGGCCAGCTATTATCAACCCTTGAGATTCCATCTGTTGAGGCTATCATACCTGTACCACTGAGTAAAAAAAGGCTTATCCAGAGAGGGTTTAATCAGAGTTACCTGCTATCAATGCCTGTTGCTGAAAAATTAACATTGCCACTACTTGATGATTTACTCTTGAAAACCAGGGATACCCCTCCTCAAAGCCTCCTCGCAAGGGAAGAAAGGCTCAAGAATCAGAAAGGTTCATTCAAGATCAATTCAAAATACAAAAGGATTCCTCCAAGGGTGGTTCTTGTAGACGATGTGGTCACCACAGGTGCCACGGTGAATGAATGTGCAAGGATACTCAAAAAAGAAGGCGTCAACGAGGTCTATGTCTTAGCCCTTGCCCGTGCCTCAACAGAATAATAGATCTTCCAGAGCTGTTCAGGATAAAAATAATTATCAGGCAGATGCCTCTTAAAAATAAAGCAAGCCACAGGGAATTACTCTATAGTGTAATCTACTACTGCCCCAAGGTTTCGAATAATTTATCGAAACTGAAGGATAAATCAATCAATGCCTGATCCAACAATATCTATAAACTCACTCTGTGCAAAGGTCAGAAAAATCCTGCATTCCTTGTAGGAGTATTCCGATTGACAAGTCAATGATTTTTCAGTATAATCCCCAAAAACACAAGCCAGCGAAAGGGTAAAACCAGGGCAACCTGGTGACACAAAGCCACCTGTCCTTCCGGGAAGCATGTTTCCCGGAACTCTTTTGAATTGTAATTAAATACAATTCAGGGAGAGTTTGAGGGGAGATCCCCTCAAGGTGCTGGACAGAGTGGGCTGTCGAACTGGCAGTTAAGCGGTCAAAGAAAGCCTGCCCTTTCGGGGTAGGCTTTTTTGATGTAACGCTTAGATGCTGCAGAAAAATTAGAGTTTTCATTAAGAGTAAGTTTTTTTATTCATTCAGGTGTTCCATATGTCACCC
>JAADHP010000212.1 GCA_013151785.1 Nitrospirota bacterium
GAACCTCTTTGATTTTCTGAAGCCCTTCAAAGGCAATACCTGTATGCCTGTTTTGTACAGACCTTTTTCTATCGGCATTTTTAGGATGTATCACCTCAAGGCTGAGAAGGCGCTGTCTGGTTATAATTTAAATCCCATTGCATCAATGCCCTGATGAACCACCTGTTGCCCCATCTATAATAGATTTTAAGAATACCTCTCTCTACTGAGAGGTTTCGGTATTTGGACAGGGTATTGAGAAGAGGTTACACTGTTGACTAATCCTGTGGATTGCTTTATTTTTATAAGGTGCCCTGCCTTGTTATTATTTTATAGACAGTTTTCAATCAAGGAAACCGGTTAGTCTGAGAGATAAGAACAAGGCATTCTCATTACACTATCACACCCTTTGGCTTGCAATGACGGCAAGGTAGAGATATTTGAATGTCTGATTCGGGATTTGGATCATAATCTATTTCGAAGCAAATTACCCGTTTGTGTTATAATATTTTTTGGAGACATTATAAAAATATTTTCTTTTTTCTCACTTAACTTTTTTATCAAATAAATCTGGAGGCATGTATATATGGATGACTTTTTAAAAAAGATAGCCGAGCTTGAAGAGAAACATGACAGGATTGATCCAGAGTTAGTAAAGAGAAAGAATATCAAATTGGGTCTCAGAAACATTGATGGTACAGGTGTGGTTGTCGGCATTACAAGCAAGGGACAGGTAATCGGTTACGAGAAGGACAAATGGGGGAAAAGTCATCCTGTACCTGGTAAATTGTTTTATTGTGGATATGATGTAGAAGAGATTGTTAAGACTGTAGAGAAAGAAAAAAGGTTTGGTTTTGAAGAGGTGGTCTATCTTCTTCTTACAGGAGAACTGCCTGATAAGGAAAGCCTTGAAAGGTTTCAGGGAATACTTGCTGAAAGAAGGGCACTTCCTGAGCTTGCCAAGAAGATTATCAGATTTAATTCCCAGAATGACGATCAGATGGGTGCATTACATGCAGCAGTAGCATCCTTACATAAATTTGACAGTAATCCCAGATCAACGGATATCAAGGATGTTACCCGTCAGTGTGTGGATCTGATTGCCAAATTTCCTACAATAATTGCATACAACTACTGTGTGCTTCGTGACAACGGAGAGACAACCTTTATTGAGCCTCACTCTGAACTGAGCACTGCCCAGAACTTTCTTTACATGATAAAAGGCGAGGTTCCTGACGATTTTGTGGCACATCTCTTTGATATAGTACTTATCTTACATGCTGAACATGGAGGTGGGAACAACTCGACATTTACTGTCAGAACTGTTTCCTCAAGCCGTACCGATACATATATGGCAATCTGTGCAGGCGTTGCATCACTTGCAGGACATCTTCACGGAGGTGCCAATGAGGCAGTTATGAGAATGATGGATGACATCAAAGCAAATATAAAGGACTGGAATGATGAAGAGGAGATATACCAGTATTTAGAGAAGATACTTGACAAGAAGGCTGGCGATGGTTCTGGAAAGATATACGGCATTGGCCATGCAGTCTACACAGTCTCAGATCCAAGAGAGGAGATACTCAAGGAAAAGGCGAGGATGTTTGCTCAGAAGAAAGGCAGATCTGATGAATTTGATCTCTATGAAAAGGTGGGACGACTTGCTGTTAAAGCTGTAAGGAAAAAGAAGGGCAAAAGAGTGTGCCCGAATGTGGATTTTTATTCCGGTTTTATATACGACATGATGGGTATACCACGGGAATTGTATACACCCATTTTCGCCATGTCAAGGGTTGCAGGCTGGTCAGCCCACAGGATAGAAGAGATTATCCAGGGTAGATTAATGAGGCCTGCCTATGTATCATCTCTTAATGGTATGAGGAAATATATTCCACTGTCAAAGAGGCGGCGCACCTCGTAATAAAATCATTCGCATTAGTAAAACCAGTACAATTATCTATCCAGACAAGAATGATGATATCTCATAATGGTATAAAAAGACTTTTTATCTTTCTGTTTTTATTATCTGTAGGGTGTACGTATACTTTAACAGGTGTTGATAACAGGCATATCAGTACTTATAAAGAAAAAGAACAGGGCTATGAAAGGGTGTTTATTAATGATAAATTATCAGATGATTATGATGGAATAATAGTTCAGTATTTCCCATGTAATGACAACTATCTTCAGGCATCTGACGATGCCTTGCTTTCCTACCTTGACAGGAAATCCTGTTTTTTATACAGGACAATTCCGAATCAGGTTTCAAGGTATCTGAGAGAAAGGAATACTTTTAAGACTATTGTGGTGACTGATGAGATAGATTCAGTGGATCCCCGTCAACTTATTCTTAAGGCGAGGTTAGACAGGATTTTACTGCAAAACCGGGAGGATAAAATATCGCCACATTCAGATATGGTTGATGTAACATATGAAATAGAAGGTGAACTTGCTGATGCTATAACAGGCAGATTGATTGCTAAATTTAAGCACCTAAGGACCTTACCCCTTCAAAAGCGAATGCTAAAGGAAGGTATTATTGCAGGTGGTAATATTGTTGCTGAAGATATTGCCAGATTTATCATGAGAATTTATTAAATTGCGGATAGGCATTTTTGTTAATCCCGAATCCAGCTTTAAGGATAATGAAGAAACACTGAAAGCAGTGGTATGGTAGAGTCTTACACATCCCGGATACCCCAAAAAATCTTGCGATTTTTCAGGGGGGCCATGACTTTATCCCTGGATTTGTGAAATAAGTTCCTTGGTGCTAAACAATCTACGAAAGGAGTATGCAGGTATAAGAGATGAATTTAATTAATTTCAGGAAACCAAGTAGATACATAAACAGTGAGATAAATGTGATCAAGAAAAGGGATGTTATAATCAGGGTAGCTCTTGTTTTTCCGGATCTTTACGAGATAGGCATGTCACACCTGGGTATAAAGATTCTTTACCATATTATTAATAGTCTTCCCTATGCCTCTGCTGAAAGGGTGTTCGCACCTGGCAGGGATTTAAGAGATTATATGAGGGAAAAGGGACTGCCTCTTACATCTCTTGAAACAAATACTCCTCTTGACAGATTCGATATTATAGGCATATCACTCCAGTATGAACTTTCATACACCACAATGCTTGAGGTGCTTGATCTCGGAGGGGTGCCCCTCTTCCGGGTTGACCGAGACAAAAAAAGTCCCCTTGTTATCGCAGGTGGACCTTCAGCGGTAAATCCCCTGCCAGTGGAGGATTTTATGGATGCCTTCTGCATAGGAGATGCAGAGGAGGCCATTGTGGAACTGCTGAATA
>JAADHP010000278.1 GCA_013151785.1 Nitrospirota bacterium
CTGGTGAACCTCTTTGATTTTCTGAAGCCCTTCAAAGGCAATACCTGTATGCCTGCTTTTGTTCAGACCTTTTTTCTATCGGCATTTTTGGGAAGAGTTTTGTAATTTAACAGGCAGTGAATGAATCGGCAAATTTGAGTCTTCTGTCTTCTGTAAAATATGCTATAATTAGCAGATTATGGTGGAAAGTCCCTATAGCATAAGGCTGCCTCATTTTGAAGGTCCCCTTGATCTTCTGCTGCATTTGATAAGGGAGAACAAGGTGGATATTTATGATATCCCCATTGCTGAAATAACAAGACAATATCTTGAGTACCTGGAACTGATGAAGGAACTGAACCTGGAAATCGCAGGTGAGTTTCTTGTAATGGCTGCAACCCTGATACAGATAAAAACCCGTATGCTTTTACCTGTGGACGAAGACGTCCCTCCCGAAGAGAGAGAAGACCCCAGGATAGAACTGGTGGAGCGACTGTTAGAATATCAGGCCATCAAAGGAGCAGCTATTGCCCTTAACGAGTATCATGAATCATGGCTTGAACATTTCTGGCGACAGCCCTCACTTGAGGAATATGAACATGAAGAAACCCAGATGGGCCTTTTTGATGTGAATATCTTTGATCTTCTTCAGGCATTCAAAAAGGTCCTTGAAAAGGCTCCACCCGAGGCAGTAACCCTGACGCGGGAAACCCTGACTATTAAGGATAAAATCAATTATATTATTGATATTCTTGAGAAAGAAGGAACCATCCGGTTTGAATCACTCTTCGGGGAAGGGGTGACAAGAATAGAATTGATTGTTACCTTTTTAGCTCTGCTTGAAATCCTGAGGTTAGGAATTGCCAGGGTCTACCAGGAAAAAGAATTCGGCCAGATATGGATAATAAGAAAGGAATTTAATGAGCAGAATGATAATTCCCAAATCCAGCGATAAAGTTATAGCAGTGGTATGGTAGAGTCTTACACATCATTCTCGACGTGCATCCATGCACGTCTCCGAGGGAATTTTGCGATTTGCCCTCACGGCAAATCTTATGCAAAATTCAAAACCGTTCAGACTCTACCATACCACTGCTTTCAGTTATTATTTGTTATTCTTACAGCTGGTTTTGGATAATTGATTTCTAATCAACATAGGAGGTAATCATGTTTCTTGTAGCACAACCTGATGACATCCTAAACGGCAAAATAACAGATGTGTATTTTGAAAGAACCCTTCGAATCCTTAAAGCACGAAACATTAATCCTGTGGTTAAGGCTGAATTTATTGCCAAAAGTCTACCTGAGAACTGGCCATGGGCTGTTTTTGCAGGGCTTGAGGAGGTTCTCTATCTTCTTGAAAAACTTCCTGTAAAACTCAGGGCATTGAAGGAAGGAACGGTTTTTTATCCTTTTGAACCTGTAATGGAAATAGAAGGACATTATCAGGATTTTTGTGTATTTGAAACAGCTATCCTCGGGCTCATATGTCAGGCATCTGGCATTGCCACAAAGGCTGCAAGGTTTAAAAATCTTGCTGATGGCCGTCTTGTGGTCAGTTTCGGGGCAAGAAGAATGCATCCCATACTGGCTCCCATGATAGAAAGAAATGCGTACATAGGAGGCTGTGATGGTGTGGCTGTAGTGAAGAGTGGAGAGATCATTGGAGAGGATCCAATGGGTACCATGCCTCACGCGCTGATCATATGTATGGGTTCCACAGTAGAGGCAGTCAAGGCATATGACGAGGTACTGGAACCTAAATTTAAAAGGGTCGCCCTTATTGACACATTTCTTGATGAAAAATTCGAGGCCCTCAATGTAGCCCAGACCCTGGGAGAAAAACTATTTGCAGTAAGGCTGGATACCCCCTCTTCAAGAAGGGGAAACTTCTTCAGAATACTTGAAGAGGTTCGATGGGAATTGAATCTGCGGGGGTTCAATCATGTAAAGCTCTTTGTGAGTGGCGGCATCAGGGAGGATGACATCCCCTTGCTTAATCCCCTTGTGGATGCATATGGCATTGGAACATCAATAAGCAATGCCCCTGTTATTGATTATTCCATGGATATTGTTGAGGTTGAAGGGAAAGCAGTAGCAAAAAGAGGTAAATGGTCAGGCAGCAAACGGGTTCTTAAATGTCCTGGCTGTGGAAGCAGAAAAATAACGCCTCTCAAAGAGGAAACCATCAAATGTGAATGTGGCAGAGAGTATGAGGACCTGCTTATCCCCGTGTTAGACAATGGACAGTATCTCATTGAGAAAGAATCTGCATCAACTATCAGAGACAGGGTGTTACAACAGATTCAGGGATTGACTGTTATATAATGGCCTCTTTTTATATTGTCCTGGCAATACTGATATGGAGTTCCCTGGGGGTCTTTGTCCGCCTTGCCGGTGTTGATGTACATATAATCCTTTTCTATTCAACCTTTTTCTCCCTTTTCTTTCAATCCCTGATCTTTTTAAAGAAACGTCACAGACAGTCCATTCCTCCACTCAGGGTTTTCCCTTTCATCTTTGTTCTGAGCATCTGTCTTCTTTTGAATACATTTACCTTTCTTTTTGCATACTCCAAGACAAGTATTGCCAATGCAGTACTTACTCATTACACAGCACCTGTAATAGTTGCCTTCCTTGCTGCCATCTTTCTGGGCGAAAAGATAAACTTAAAGATAATCATATCCATAGTCATTGCAACCACAGGTCTATGGATTATGCTTGGTGGTTCAACCATTGTTGAATGTTTCAGGAGTGTATTGTCTGAAGGAATCCATCTTAGTGACGACCTCATAGGTATATCCTCGGGCCTTTTATCAGGGCTCTTTTATGCCATACTGATTATCCTGATCAGGGTCTTTTCACAACGCCTGAATCCCTATGTTGTGGTCTTTTTCCAGAACCTCTTTATGACCATCCTTTTATTACCCTTTGTAAATATTATCCCTTACGACAGGCTGTGGATATTTATCTTTATGGGACTCTTACATTCCACAGTGGCTCCCTATTTATACTATTATGGGCTGAGTAAGGTTCAGGCCAGCAGGACCGCCATCCTTGGATACCTTGAACCTGTGGGTGCAATAATCTTCGGGATACTCTTTCTTTCAGAGACACCTCCTGTGAGGGCTTATCTTGGTGGAGCACTGGTTCTGATATCAGGGTATCTCACAATGAGAGAAGATTAGATCTCACTGCTGTCCGAAAAGATTCTATAAGGAAGATGGAAGGCAGGGCGCAATAGATACAGTCAGAAGTCTACAGTAAGC
>JAADHP010000303.1 GCA_013151785.1 Nitrospirota bacterium
CCTGTCATAGGTCAATAACCAAATTACCTCTACAACAACCTCGAAAATTACAACCATTTGTTTATTCTGACAATAACCCGATTAACTTCGTTGATCCGACAGGTCTTCTTACTGAATTGCATACCCTGAACTAAGCAAACCGAAGATGATAGAACTCTCCAAGAGTCAATAGATAACCACAGAGCAGACAAGAGAACAGAATGAGATAATGAATAAACTAAGTTTATGTGCTTAAAAAATGGGGAAGTTAAATTGGACACCAACGATGTCAGATAATAGATAGAATTTCAAGGAAAACCACTGAAAACAGGATATATCTATCAAAAACAATATATATCAGGTATTGACAATTTTAATAAAATAGGATAAAATTAGTCCTAATTAGATATGGCTATTCAGATTACAAGAGAAACGGATTATGCTATCAGATGTATATTGTACCTTATTGGTATGAATGGCCAGGTCTGTACTGTAGGAGATATCTCCAGGGAACAATCCATTCCCTATACCTTTGCTGCAAAGATTATGCAGAAGCTTGCAAGGGCAGGGCTTATTGAATCTGTCAGGGGTGTAAAGGGAGGATTTATTCTCAAGAAAAGACCGGAGGATATCAGCCTCCTTGATGTTGTTGAGGCAATTGAAGGGCCGATCTCGATGAATATCTGTGTTCTGGACAGGAGAAGTTGTGATAGACAGCCACGCTGTCCTGTTCATCCCTGGTGGGTTGAGATCAGCGAGGTTCTCAGGGAAAGGCTTGGTCAATTCACCTTTGATAAAATCCTGAAATAAAGGAGCTTCGTTGAAGCAAAAAATTTAAATTCGGAGGAGGGTATGAAAGGGAATAGCTATGATTACGATGTAGTAAAAGGATTTGCCTTCTCAGCAATCTTCTGGTTGATTGTTGGGCTTTTAGTTGGTCTGTGGCTTGCTGCTGAGATGTTTATGCCACAGCTTAATCTTACTCCATGGCTCAGTTTCGGAAGGCTCAGAGTGGTGCATACAAATGGTCTTGCCTTCGGTTTTGCCCTTGCAGCAATATTTTCATGCTCATACTATATACTGCAAAGACTGACCCGTACTCCTGTGGCATTTCCTAAACTTGCAAGGCTGCACCTCTGGCTCTTTAATGTTGCCATAGCTCTTGCTGCCTTGAGTCTTTTTGCAGGTATGAATACTTCAAAAGAATATGCAGAACTGGAATGGCCTCTTGATGTTGGTGTAGTAATTATGTGGGTGATATTTTCTATCAATGTTTTCGGTACATTAATTAAAAGAAAAGAGAAGCAGATGTACATATCGCTCTGGTATATAATAGCAATGACAGTAACCGTAGCAGTACTTTATATTGTTAATAACCTTGAGATACCTGTTAATCTATTTAAATCCTATTCTGTTTATGCTGGTGCCAATGATGCAAATGTTGAATGGTGGTATGGCCATAATGCTGTTGGGTTTGTATTCACTGTACCAATCCTTGCCATGTTCTATTACTTTCTACCCAAATCCACAAACCTGCCCATATATAGTCACAGATTATCTATAATTGCCTTCTGGTCTTTGATTTTTGGTTATCTCTGGACAGGTGCTCATCACCTTATGCTTACCCCCTTGCCTGAATGGATTCAGACTGTTGCCATCGCGTTCAGTATATTTTTGATAGCTCCTTCCTGGGGTTCAGTGGTAAATGGCTACTATACAATGAGAGGTAACTGGGACAAGATGAGAACGAATTATCTCGTAAAGTTTTTTATCTTTGGAATAACCTTCTATGGGTTACAGACGATTCAGGGGCCAACTCAGGGGCTGAGAACCCTCACAGCCTTTTTCCATTATACCGACTGGGTTGTGGGACACGTCCATATGGGTACAATGGGATGGGTGACCATGATAATATCAGCTTCCTTCTATTATATGATTCCTAAAATCATGAATAAAGAACTCTACAGCGTCAGACTTGCCAATGTCCATTTCTGGCTGATTCTGACAGGACAGCTTCTGTATACAGTTACACTCTGGATTGCCGGTATTCAGCAGGGTGCCATGTGGAAGGCCACAAACCCTGATGGGTCCCTTACTTACAGTTTTCTTGAGGTTGTTGCAGCCATGTATCCATACTGGAAGATCAGATTCATTGGTGGTGCAGTATATTTTGTTGGAATACTTGTATTTACCTATAACCTGATCATGACAGTGAGGTCACCTGGTCTCGAAACTGTAAAAACAGAACCTCAAAGCGCATAACAAAGGAGGAGAATATGAGTGTATATTCAAAACCCATAACCTTTGCCATATTGTCAGGGGTGGTAATATTGATTGGTACATTCGTAACTCTCTTTGTTCCACTCATGCTTCCCTCTACACAACCTGTTAGTGAATATGTAAAACCTTATACTGCTGTGGAATTAGAGGGAAGAGATATCTATATACGTGAGGGATGTAATAACTGTCATACCCAGACTGTAAGACCTCTGATAACAGAGGTTGCCCGATATGGTGAGTACTCAAAGCCTGAAGAATTTGCCTATGACAGACCCTTTCTCTGGGGCTCAAGGAGAACAGGGCCTGATCTGAACAGAGTTGGTGGCAAGTATCCTGACTCATGGCACTACCAGCATTTGTATGACCCGAGAAGCATGTTCCCTAAATCCAATATGCCAGCCTATGGCTGGCTTGCCAGAAGACCGCTTGATACAAGTTATACATTCAAGAAGGTATCTGTACTTGGATATGGCTATACAGAAGATGAGGTCAAAAAACAGCTTGATGATTACAGGAGAAAGGTTACATCATCTGAGTATGGGTCGAAGGCGGTAAGGGACAGGGTCACACCACCTGAACTGAGAGGGCAGCTTACAGAGATGGATGCCCTGGTTGCGTATCTACAGAAGCTTGGCAGGGATGTTAAGACAGTGGCAGGAAGCATCGCAGCTGTTGCAGAGGCATCAACTACTGTAAAGAATCCCTATGAAGGCAACAAGAATGCAATAGAGGAAGGGAAGGTATTATTTGATAGTAATTGCAAGGTATGTCATGGACCAGAGGGCAGTGGAGGATTTGGCCCGAGTCTCCAGGATAGTAAATGGAAATACGGTGGAAGTGATTTCGAGGTCTTCCAGTCTATTTCAAAGGGAAGGCAGGGAGGAATGCCAAACTGGGATGTAACTCTTGGTAGAGAAAGGATATGGAAGGTTATAGCCTATCTGAGAACTCTTGGAGGAAAGAAATGAACTGGCTGGCCTTTGCCTCTCTCTTTAACCTTTGGTGCTGTCCTTGTTGTGCTCTTTATCTGGATCATGATTCATTTCTACAGGCCAGGAAGAAAGGAGCATGTGGAGGAGCCAAAATACAAAATGCTTGATGATAATGATGATTAAAAGGAGGTATATATGGCATTTGATGATATAAGAGAAGAACATAACAGGATTCCAAGAGGATGGTTATTATTCTATATCGGCCTGATTGTCTGGTTGATCTGGTATATCTTTTCTTATACCCCTGAAATCTCTGGCTGGTCGTATTATAAGGTCTATGAGAGCAAATTAGAGAAGACAAAGAAGGTGCAGAATGTGCTGCCCACAGAGAATCCATATGAACATAATGAGAAGGCCATCGCTGAAGGGAAGGCCATTTATCTGGAGAACTGTTCAGCCTGTCATGGTAAGAACCTTAAGGGTGTAGTAGGACCAGACCTTACAGGTCATCTGAAATATGGTGAGACTGATGATAAGAAATTCCAGTCCATTGCACAGGGTCGGGAAGGAGGAATGCCTCCCTTCGGACAACAACTTGGCAGAGACCGCATCTGGAAGGTACTTGCCTATATTGATTCTGTAAGGGAGTATGGCAAAAGCCATTAAGACTCCTTATTATTCCCTCCCCTACCTCCTGTATATCAAACCCTCGACCTTAGAGAGGCAGGGGAGGAAGATATAAAATAAGGAGGCATGTAAATATTTTTAAAAGATACAGACGGATAGTGGAGCTTATGCAGGCTTTCATTATAACAGGTCTACCCTTTTTGAGAATAAAAGGAGAAAGTGCTCTCAGGTTTGATATCCCCACGCTCAAACTCTACCTTTTTGGAACAGTGATATGGATCAGGGAGTTCTATCTCCTGCTGCTTATACTGGTCTTTTTTATCTTCTTAATCATATCCGTCACCAATGTCTTTGGCCGTATCTGGTGTGGTTGGCTCTGTCCACAGACAGTTCTACTTGACCTGTCATCTGATGTAACCACTATCTTTCCCCTGAGGCTGAGAGACAAGCTCCAGAAGCTGGTACTGCTTCCTCTCTCTGCCCTTGTCTCAATGACGCTGATATGGTATTTTGTTCCTCCAGAAGAGATGCTCGGTACTTTATTCAGCAACAAGTTGATTACGCTTTTTTTTCTTGTGCTCTGGATAGTTATATACAGTGAACTTGCTTTTCTTGGCAGAAGATTCTGTACCTCCATATGTCCCTATTCAATGCTGCAGAGCGGACTTTTTGACAGAGACACACTTGTCATTGACTTTGAAGGTTCTCAAGAAGAGGGGTGCATGGGTTGTGATAAGTGTGTCCGTGTCTGTCCAGTAGGGATTGATATCAAAAAGGGGTTAAGAAGAGAGTGTGTGGCCTGTGCTGAATGTATCGATGCCTGCAGATCGATGACACTGCCAAGGAATCTCAGCCCTTTTATCTCCTATAGAGGAAGGCTCTTGAGAGGAAAGACATTTATGCTTGGTGCGGTAAATGTAGTTGTGCTATCAGTGTTTTTGGTGGCTTTATTTACAAGACCACCCTTTGATGT
>JAADHP010000275.1 GCA_013151785.1 Nitrospirota bacterium
GTAGAGTCTTACACCTCATTCTCAGCAGCCATCCAAGGCTGCTTCCGAGGGAATTTTGCGATTTGCCCTCCATGGCAAATCTTATGCAAAATTCAAATCCGTTCAGACTCTACCATACCACTGCTATAACTTTATCGCTGGATTTGGGATTTATATCACTTTAAGAATCATGAAGAGGAGGTAAGGAACTTGAAAAGGGTATTGAGTGGTATGCAACCAAGTGGTTATCTTCACCTTGGCAACCTTGTAGGTGCCCTTACCAACTGGGTTAATCTACAGGACAAATACGAATGCTATTATTTTGTGGCAGACTGGCATGCCCTGACAACAAACTATCCCAACCCATCTGTGATAAAGGAATACACAAGGGACCTGATAATGAACTTTCTTGCAGCAGGTATTGACCCTGACAGGGCTACCGTGTTTATTCAATCACGCATACTTGAACATGCTGAACTACATATACTGCTCAGCATGATTACACCTCTGGGATGGCTTGAAAGGGTGCCCACCTATAAAGAAAAAAAGGAAGAGATAAAGGAACTTGACATAGGCTCCTATGGATTCCTTGGCTATCCTGTGCTTCAATCCGCAGATATATTGATTTACAGGGCATCATATGTGCCTGTGGGAATTGACCAGGTGCCTCACCTTGAAATCACCAGAGAGATTGCAAGAAGGTTCAATTATCTATATAAAACAGACGTCCTTGTTGAGCCTGAACCACTTCTTACAGAATTCCCAAAGGTACCAGGACTGGATGGTAGAAAGATGTCAAAGAGCTATGACAATGCCATCTATCTAAACGACCCTCCCGATGTGGTAGAAAGAAAGATCCTTACCATGGTTACTGATACGCAACGGATGAGGAGAACCGACCCGGGTGACCCTGAGAAATCCCCTGTCTATCAGTTACACAAGATATTCTCTTCAAAGGAGGAGCTTGACGAGGTGGCTCAGGGCTGCCGTACAGCAGCTATCGGATGTATAGATTGCAAAAGGATACTTATCAGAAATGTCTTCAGGGTACTTGAGCCTATCTGGGAAAAAAGAAAGGAACTCTCTGAGAATCCATCCATACTTGATGACATCATTGAAAAGGGCAATGCAAAGGCAAGGAAAGTGGCTCAGGAGACAATGGAGCTTGTACGAAGTGCCCTGGGTATGTATTAATCCTTTCTTTTCTCTATCTTTAGCCAGTAGCAGTCAGACGGACACTTATCAGCATGGTAGGTGCATGGTTCAGGATGAATAACCACCTTGCAGTTGGACAGTCTTGAGGATATCTCCCTTTCAATGCTATCCATTGTGTTATGGGTATCAGCAATGCTTTCCCTCTGGCAGACTGTAAGATGCAGGTCAATATGCCGTTCACTTCCTGATTTTCTTGTTCGAAGATTATGGTAATCCTTTATGAAATCACTATGAGACTCAAGCACATCCTTTATTATCTCGATCTCCTCTGCAGGGAGTGACCTGTCAAGAAGTCCGTGAACTGACTTTGCAGTTATCTGCATGCCTTCATAAAATATTACAGTTGCAATAACAAGGGCGATCAGGGGGTCTAACAGTACTTTACCAGTTAGATACACAAGTATAAGCCCGATAAAAACACCTGCTGAGGTATAAACATCTATGCTCAGGTGCTTTGCATCTGCCTCAAGGGCTATGGAGTCTGTCTGCCTTGCCACCCGGTAAAGATATCTTGAGACCACCAAGTTGACCATGGCAGACAGAGCCATCACTGCTATTGCAAAGGTGGGAAGCCTTATCTCTTCAGGCTCAATGATCTTCAAAACAGCCTCATACATGATATAGCCACCAGCCAGTACTATTAACAGTGCCTCTGCCAGACCGCTGAGATTTTCGAACTTTCCATGCCCGAAAGGGTGTTCTGCATCTGCAGGTGCTTCGGCCTTTCTTACACTCACATATGCCATCAGGGATGCAATCAGATCGGTTCCACTGTGAAGGGCCTCAGAAAGGATACTAACGCTACCTGTTAATAAACCTGCTACCACTTTGAGCGTAACCAGAGAGGTATTTGACAGGACTGAGAGGGCTGCTGCTTTCTGTTTCATTGCAGTACTTCAGCTATTTTCTCCAGAAATATGTCATTCTCCTCAGGAGTACCAATAGTTACCCTCAGGGAGTCTCTCACCTGGGAACTCATGTCCCTTATTAATACGCCCTTTTTAAGGAGTTTTTTGTGTATTGCCGGAGCATTTCTGACCCTGAACAATATGAAGTTTGCTTCAGAGGGAAAGACCTCGATGGATTCTATTGAGGAAAGTTCCCTGAATACCCTGTCACGTTCTCTGCAGATGGCTTTTATGGTCCTGTCTATCTCCCTGTAATTCTTGAAGACCTGGATCGCAATCCTCTGTGAAAGGGCATTAACATTAAAGGGCAACCTTACCCTGTTAACCGCCTCTATAATCTCCTCATGGGCTATGAGAAACCCCACCCTTAATGAGGCAAAGCCAATCTTACTCAATGTTCTCATGAAAAGCGCATTTTTATAATCTCTGAGAAGCGGTAACATGCCCTTTCTGCTTGAAAAGGGATAATATGCCTCATCTATGACAACAAGACCTTTTGTTCTATCAATTAATTTCAAAATCCTCTCTGATGAGAAACAGTTACCTGTAGGATTGTTGGGAGTTGAGAGAAATATCAGCTTTGGCTTTTCTCTTTTTACAGCCCTGAGCATTGCATCAAGGGAGAGGTCAAAATCTCTGTCCAGAGGAATCCCGATGGTTTTCTCACCAATTGCCTTTGCTATAATTCCATACATGCTGAAGGTGGGGGTGGGATAAAGCACAGGGCCTCCAAAGGTGGTTATCAGATAATAGATAATCTCGTCAGAACCATTGCCAAGAAGAATATTCCTGGCACCTGTTTTCCATCTTCTGGCAGCCTCCCTTTTCAGTATCCTTGCCTCTGGGTCTGGATAACGATTGGTTTTTATATCATCAATACTCTGAAGGAAAGAGGGAAACTCATAGGGACTTTCATTGGCATCAAGCTTTACCCTGCATGGGATTTCCTTTGCAACATAGGCAGACAGTTGTCTTATGTTCTTTCTCAGAAGTCTGTTTACATTCATAATAGGTTAAATTTACCAGCATCGGACCTGATTTGTCAAAGATTGGTGATTGCATGAGTTCCCCCAATTTTAAAAACAGATAAAACTCTATAGACAAACGTTCATAGCAGTGCCATGGTGGAGTCTTCAG
>JAADHP010000160.1 GCA_013151785.1 Nitrospirota bacterium
GGACAAATCAATCCAGAAGGCATTTTTCCCCGGGAAAGGAATGGGTATTTTAGGGGTTTGAATATTATGGCAAAAGAAAAGACCATATTTATATGTCAGCAATGCGGATATAATTCAATTAAGTGGCTCGGCAAGTGTCCTGAATGTGGTCAGTGGAACAGCTTTGTCGAGGAACGGTTGGAAAAAAGGACACCCCTCGGGGAAGACTCATCAATTCTTCCTGTAAAACTATCTGATATAACCATTTCCGAGGGGTTCAGGATTTCTACTTCCATAAGCGAGTTAGACAGGGTGCTTGGAGGAGGTGTGGTGCCTGGGGCCTTAATTCTGATAGGAGGTGACCCCGGTGTTGGAAAGTCCACGCTACTTATTCAGGCTGTATCGGGGATTGTTACAAATACGGGGGGAACTGGCCTGTATATATCAGCCGAAGAGTCTCTTGCCCAGGTAAAGCTCAGGGCAGAGAGACTCGGGATCGGTGCCGAGGGGATTTTTTTGTTGTCCGAGACCAGGCTGGAGGAGATCATCAATACAATAGAGCATTATGTACCAAAGATAGTGGTTGTTGATTCGATACAAACAATATATTCCAGGGAGATGACATCAGCCCCTGGCACTGTCGGACAGGTGAGAGAGTGCTCGGCCCGGCTTATGGAGTGTGCAAAGAGGAACAATATTCCTATATTTATAATCGGTCATGTTACCAAAGAAGGGGCGCTTGCTGGTCCTCGGGTGCTGGAACATATTGTTGATACTGTGCTGTATTTCGAAGGCGATCGATCCCTGTCATTCCGCATCCTGAGGGCTGTCAAGAACAGGTTCGGTTCCACAAACGAGATCGGAATATTTGAAATGACAGACAGGGGGTTAAGAGAAATCTTTAATCCCTCAGAGATTTTCCTCAGAGAAAGACAGCACTCCGGGGCAGGCACTACCATAACCTCCACCATTGAGGGTACACGTCCTCTTCTTGTGGAGATCCAGGCCCTGGTCACACCTACTGCCTTTGGCATGCCCCGGAGGACATCTATTGGCGTTGATCTGCAAAGGGTTAATTTGCTTGTAGCTGTGCTTGAGAAGATAGGCGGGATTCAACTGGGATTGACAGACATCTATATAAATGTGGTCGGAGGATTGAGACTGGTTGAGACTGCCGTGGATCTGCCAGTGGTGGTATCCATTGTTTCTTCTTTCAGGGAGATACCCGTTGCGTATGATACATTGTTCTTCGGAGAGATAGGTCTTTCTGGTGAGGTAAGGGCTGTTGCGCAGCCAGAGATAAGATTGAAAGAGGCTGAAAAAACAGGCATGAAAAGGGTAGTTCTGCCCGAGGTGAACAGGCAGCGCATTGAAGACAGGTCGTCAATGGAATTGGTAGGTGTCAGAAATATAAACGAGATACTGGAGATTGTATTTAACAGATGATTACAGGGATTCCTCTTTCAGACCAAGATCCACAGCAACGGTTTCGATAATATCTTCTGTTACGGATTCCCTTTTCATAAGGTAGCCCTCTAACAGGGCATTATCACATATTGTATTAATAAGTCTTGGAATACCCTGGGAGTATTCATGGATTTTATGAAGGGCATCTTCTGAGAAAGGCCCGTTCTGGGCACCGGCAATGTGAAGTCTGTGGTTTATATAGTCAATTGTACCTGATTCACTCAGGGATGATAGCCTTATCCTCACAGCAACCCGTTGTTTTAAGGGTTCATCAAGGGAAAGAACCTCTTCAAGTTCCGGAAGACCAAAGAATACGAAATTTGCCATCTTTCCATCGGGCATTTCCATATTAAGCAGGCCTCTGAACTCCTCCATTATCTCTCTGGATCTGAGCATCTGAACCTCATCAATGAGTATTACTGCCTTTTTTCCACTTTCGTTTATTTCAATAAGCCTTTCATAGATCTGTCCGATAATATCAATCTTGCTGGATTTTACGTTAGATACACCCAATTGAATCGCAAATTTCCTTAATAGCCAGTCAGAGCTGACGGAGGAATGTATGACCACAAGGAGGGTAGCTTCATACCGGGTCTCATCAAGTTCTTCAAGCAGTCTGCGTGCAAGGGTGGTTTTGCCCGTGCCTATGTCACCAATCACAACAGCCAGCCCACGTTTGCTGTCTATTGCATATTTTAGCTTGGACAGTGCCTCTGAATGTTGGGGGCTGTTGTAATAGAATCTATTATCAACTACATTAGAAAATGGATGTTCTTTCAGGCCATAAAATTCAAGATAATCCATAACTCCTCTATTTACAGGGAGAACCTTTCATGCCTTTTATAAATAGGATATACGATTTCTTTTTGGTTTTGGTTCTTCCTCCTTTTCATCCTTCTCTTCCTCTATGATACCCTCATTGGATAGTGCCTGTTTCAGTGCATTAACCTTTTTATCCACATCACGGAATTTTGAATCCCAACCGTATATCTCAATATAAATATCAAGGGCATTCTTTATATCGCCATTTGCTTCAAAGGCCCTTGCAAGATCATATTTGGTGCCCCAGTAGGCTTCATCCTCTTTATCCATTTTTTCAAGGGCTGACTTAAAGGCATCAATTGCAAGGGAGTATAATTTTTTATCCATGTAACAGGCCCCAAGCATGCTCAATGTGGGGATGTTTTTTTCATCCACCTTGCGTGCTATCTGGAACTCTTTGATAGCATCATCAATCAGGCCCATTTCTTTGTAGGCAATTCCAAGGTTATAGTGGGTCTCAAAGTCGTCTTCCTCAAGTTCCGCTGATATGCCCTTTTTGAACTCCTCAAATATCTCCAGTACTTCGGTGTCAAGTTGTGGCTCTGGTGTCTCTTCCGATGGTTCTTCTATGATAACCTCTTCAAGTTCTTCGGGGGTGATAGTAGGTTCTTCCAGAGGTATTGTGTCTGACATACCTTCCTTTGAAAGGGTTTGTTCTTCTGCGGTTGACAAGGTTTCTTCATCAGGTGCCCTGGTAAAAGGGACATCCTCGGTGGCAGATAGTTTTTCTCTAACCCTTTGAAGCCGTTCTTTTATCTCCTCGTTATCAGGATAAGTGTTAAGTAGCCTTTCATAGATTGCGATTGCCTCATCATAGAGTTCCTGTCGGTAATAGAAATCCGCTTCGGCAAGCTCTTCTGATATGTCAATGGTTGTGCTATCCCTTTCAGTCTCTACTTCAGACATAGTGGGCTCTTCAGTGGGCTCTTCTTTTGTTATTGCATTACCATTTATATC
>JAADHP010000195.1 GCA_013151785.1 Nitrospirota bacterium
TGTTTATTGACCTTTTCTTCCATCAGTCATGGACTTTCCTGGTTGCTTCGCATATTCCATGGATATTGAAATCCAGTGAGTTCCAGCTTCCACAGGCAGGGCATCTTCCATGCCAATCGTCAGATAGGGCTGCACACTCTGAGCAGCATAGAGGGAGTTTCAACGCCCTTTTCATATCCACTATGCCCCTGAATATGCGGGCTGCTTCTTCAAAGTGGCCTCTTTTTATTGCTATGGCACCACGGATCTTGTCCAATTGAGGATATAGCTTCTGATTGTCAATACTTTCAATCAATTCAAGCGCATCATCAAGCATCTCGAGTCTGTAATAGAGCTTAATAAGAAAATACCTCAGTGTGTTGTCCTCCGGGCTCTGTGCCAGGGCCTTCTTGTATATGGAGATAATCCTTGAGGGGTCTTCCTGTCCCAGGATAATCTCCTCCAGATTGGCAAGTACGATTAATGAACCTGTTTCCTCAAAGGTCTTTTCAAGATAATCAATGGCATCCTTCTGGTGAGACTTATTTATGAACACCCTGGCAATGCCTATGTGGGCAGGTATAAAGTTGTTCTGTGATTTCAGGATCGATTTGAACATCTTTTTTGCCCTGTCCAGTTCACCTGCATCAAGTAGCCTCTTTGCCTCTTCATAGGTGTAGCCAAGCAGTCTTTTTTCTTCTCTGTTTTTTTCTTCGCTGTCTGATGTACGTTTCAGGATATCCTTCTGTAATTCAATCAACTCTCCCCATCTTTCCTGTATCTCAAGGATCTTTCTCTTTTTCATGATTGCCGCTCTGTTAAGTGGATCAACCTTGAGAACCTCCTCAAGGTATCTCAATGCATCATCGTACTGCTCCTGAATAAGATATATCTCGGCCATCTTCAGTTTAGATCCAATATGGTCAGGTTCAAAAGAGACGATCTTTCTGTAATACTCAAGGGCCTCCTTATAGTTTTTCTCGTCAAGATATATCTCGGCCATCTTCATAAGGCCTGAGATGTGTGATGGTTCCAGGCCAAGGAGTTCTTCAAGTTTCTTCCTTGCCAGCTCCCTTCTTCCTGAGTACAGGGCTGTAAGTGCTTCATTATATAATGATTGTAGCTTCTCCTGTTGTTTCTGTTTCTTTTGTGCCTTTATATTTCTGATAAGTCTCTTTGTATCACGGATGGTATAGAGTATGAACATAAAAAAGGCACCCGACAGGGATGAGATGAGTATAAATATAACCATGGGGATCTCGTACAGATGGCTTTTGGAGAGCTTGATTGCCACTTCATTCTGGTTCAGAAAACCAAGATATGCAATGAAACCAAGAAACAGAATCAATAAAACAGCAAATATCTTTCCCATTAGTAATGATACCCCTTTCCATGTATTATGGTTATTGCTCTGTATAGCTGCTCAAGCAATATGAGTCGGGCCATTTCGTGAGTAAAGGTCATTGGAGAAAGAGAGAGAACCATTTCTGCCTCTTTATATACCGAACTGTCAACACCAAAAGGTCCGCCAAGAACAAAGGTCAGGTTGGTTTTTTTATTTACCAAACCTGCAAATTCCAGGGAATCCATTAATATACCTCTTTCAGATAATAAAATGAAATCTTTTTTTAATGATTTAAATAGCCTGTCAGCCTCTTTTTTGAGAGCCTTCTCTTTTGTTCCGCTATATTTGTCTTCTTTTAATGTTTTTATTTCTACATCTGCAAAGGGTTTCAGGAGTTTGATATACTTTTCAATGCCAGCCTGTAGGTAGCCCTCCTTTGTTTTGCCAATCCATACTATATTAATATGTTTCTTATAACCCAACTTCTATTCTCGGTGCATCAATCCATAGTTTTTCAATCTCATAATACTGTCTTGTTTCCTCTTCGAATACATGAACAATAACATCGCCGTAATCCATCAATACCCATTTGCTGTGGGAATATCCCTCTATTCCTGATGGTTTAACGCCTGCCTTCCTCAACTGTTCTTCAATATAGTCTACTATGGTTCGTACCTGTGTGGTACTTTCACCTGAACAGATTACAAAATAGTCGGTCATTATGGTAAGTCCTGTCAAGTGTAGAACCTCTGTATCCTTTGCCTTCTTTTCAGAGGCTGCTTCAACTATGGCCTTCAGCTTTTCAATGGTTTCTAAGATAATCACCCCCTGTAAAGATTATTTTCCTTTATGTAAGATATTACATTGTCAGGCAGCAGATATCTTACGGATCTTCCATTCCTGATGGATTCTCGTATGGAAGATGCTGATATATCAAGATTGGTACATCTGAGTATAAGTGCCTTTTTGCCGGTAGTTAACTCTAACATAAGGGTATCAGTGTCTTCTGAGGGAGAGGTGTTTTTTTTTACATAGGGAGAATTCATTGCTTCATGCAGATCATGGTGTGCCCTTGTTACTATTACGAAATCAGCAAGTTCTATTATCTCCTCGGGTCTGTGCCACAGTGGCAGTTCAAGAAAGGAGTCCATTCCTAAAATAAACAAGGGATTATGAATTTGCTCTACATTGATGAGTATCTTTAATGTGTCAACTGTGTAGGATATCCCTGATCTTCTGCACTCCACATCAGAGACAAGGAAATATTCGTTGTCAGAGACCGCCAATCTGACCATATTAAGTCTGTGTTCGGCATCTATTACATCCTTTGTTTTCAGTGGAGGTATACAGGAGGGGATGAACATTATCCTCTCAAGGGACAACTTTTCCCTCACCTCTTCAGCCACACGAAGGTGTCCAAAGTGTATGGGATTAAATGTGCCTCCAAATATTGCTGTGTTGGTTTTAACTGTATCTTTGAATTGAGCTATATCAGATACTACCGTACTTTTCTCCTTAGCTTAACTATAGTGTTTGAGTTATATTTTACTTGATTGAGTCTTTTAAATCAAGGATTTTATCAACACCTTAAAATAGTGATTGACTATCCAGTCAACTTTACAGGCATACAGGTATTGCCTTCTCAGTCATTCTCGCATGCCATCCGTGGCATGCTCCGAGGAGAAAATCAGGTTCACCTTCCTGGTGAACCTTTATTTGATTTTCTGAAGCCCTTCAAAGGCAATACCTATATGCCTGTTATATTACAATCTCTCTTTTCTATCGACAATTTATGGGGGAGTCTTACATCTGGATTTGGATGATTGCTGATTGGTTATAATAGAGTCTGCTATAGATTGCAAAGGAGGTAGCTATGATCGATGACAG
>JAADHP010000304.1 GCA_013151785.1 Nitrospirota bacterium
GAGGCAGACCCTGCTGCCCCAATCCCATGGAAGGAGTTCATAATTCCCCAGACCGTTCCAAAAAGGCCTATAAAGGGTGTGGTGGAGCCTGTTGTGGCAAGGAAATTAAGATACCGCTCCAGACGGGCGCTCTCAAGAGTTGCATAACGTCTTAAGGCCCTTCTCAGTTCTTCTCTGTTTGTGGAATCTTCACTGTATACAGCCCTGTATATCCGTGCAAGGGGGCTTACAAGAAGATGTCTGCTTGCCTGTAGTAGCGCTTTTTTATTATATCCGCTGTCATAAAGCCTTAAAAAACTCTGGTTTTCTTTTCTTGCTCTGGCAAAGAAGCGCCATTTATACAGTATAATTGCCCATGAAAATACAGAGAAAAACAGCAGTATAGCTATTACCATTTTTACTACTGGTCCTGCATTTAAGACCAGCTTTAACGCTGCTGAACCACCCATACTTTATTAAAGTCCTCTCCCTGCGATCAGATATCTATGTTTCTTGCCTCAAGGGCATGTTTTACAATGAATTCCTTACGAGGCTCCACCTGGTCTCCCATTAATACTGTAAAGATCTCATCTGCCTGAACAGAATCTTCTACGGTAACCTGAAGGAGTGTTCTTTTCTCCGGGTCCATGGTGGTCTCCCACAGTTGTTGAGGGTTCATTTCGCCAAGGCCTTTGTAACGCTGGATCGTTAAGCCTTTTCTTGCTGTATCCAGTACGGTATTGAACAGGTCTTTTATATTTTCAAAGAAGCGTTCCTCTTCTTTGATTTTTATAACAAATGGCTGAGGGCCAAGTTCCTTAACAACCTTGTATCTGACTTTCAGTTCTTTGAAGTCCGGAGAATTCAAGAATTCATCTGTCAGTCTTACCCTTTTACCAAGTCTTCTTAATTCAACAGCATAACAGGCGTGCTCCTCATCAAAGCTTATATCCATTAGCTTTACATTCTTAAACCTCTGCTGAATTTCACTGCATAAGGACTCCAGCACTGACCTGTCTTTTAAGATGGAATCATCGATGTCTTTGCTAAGAAGATACTCCAGAATATCTATATCCTTTCGTCTCAGGACAAACCAGTTCAGAAGATGTACATACTCGTAAATCCTTTTTAGTACCGATATGACTGCCTTTCCTTTAATAAACTCCCCTCTGTAACGAATAGAAATGTCCTCAGAGGCCAGTTCAAAGAGCATCTCCTGGAGTTCGGCATCACTCTGGATGTATTTCTCAGTGCGTCCTTTTTTGACTTTATACAGTGGGGGTTGTGCAATGTATAGATAGCCGCGTTCAATAATTTCAGGCATCTGTCTGTAAAAAAAGGTAAGAAGAAGTGTTCTGATATGTGCACCGTCCACATCTGCATCTGTCATCAGTATGATTCTGTGATAACGTATCTTTGAGATATCAAACTCTGATCCCACACCCGTGCCAAGGGCGGTTATCAGTGTTTTTATCTCTTCCGAAGAGAGCATCTTATCAAGACGAGCCTTTTCAACATTCAGGATCTTTCCTCTGAGAGGCAAGATCGCCTGAAAACGCCGGTCCCGTCCCTGTTTGGCAGACCCACCTGCTGAATCACCCTCTACAATAAAGAGTTCGCTCTGTGAAGGGTCTTTCTCAGAACAGTCGGCAAGCTTTCCAGGCAGCCCTGCATCCTCAAGTGCGCCTTTTCGCCTTGCCAGTTCCCTTGCCTTACGGGCAGCATCTCTTGCCCTGGCTGCCTGTAAGGCCTTGTCGATTATCCGTCTCGCGTAAGCAGGGTGCTCTTCAAAGAACTGTCCAAGCTGTTCATTAACAATGGATTCCACTATCCCTTTAACTTCTGTATTACCCAGTTTCATCTTTGTCTGCCCTTCAAACTGTGGCTCCGGCACCTTCACACTGATTACTGCTACGAGCCCCTCCCTTATGTCTTCTCCGGAGAGCGAGGTCTTGCCATTTTTTATAAGCCCCGTAGACTGCGCATACTGATTTGCCGTTCTTGTAAGGGCAGATTTAAACCCTATGAGATGGGTACCACCTTCACGGGTGTTTATATTATTGGCAAAGGTATAAATTGTCTCGGTGTAGGAGTCATTATACTGCATGGCAATCTCCACAATAATCCCGTCTCTTTCGCCTGATATGTTAATGGGCTTTGGATGAAGAGGGGTCTTGTTCTTGTTCAGGTGCTCCACGAAGGAGACAATACCACCCTTGTAGTAGAACTCCTGCTTCTTTCCCGAGCGCTCATCAGCAATGGAAATCCTTAACCCTTTGTTAAGAAAGGCCAGTTCACGCAATCTCTGAGAAAGAATTTCAAAACTGAACTCTGTTACCTCAAATATTTCACTGTCAGGCTTAAAGGTTATCTTTGTGCCTGTAGAGCGTGTTTTACCGATAATCTCTAATGGGGTTACAGGCGTACCCCGCGAAAACTTCTGGGTATACACATTGCCGTTTCTTTTGATTTCCACCTCAAGCCATTCTGACAGTGCATTCACTACAGAGACACCTACACCATGTAAACCGCCCGAAACCCTGTAAGCCTTTGCTTCGAACTTTCCACCTGCATGAAGTTCTGTGAGCACTATCTCTGCTGCAGAGCGCCCTTTTGGGTCACCAGGATGTGGCTCTGTTGGAATGCCTCTTCCATCATCAATTACTGTACAACTTCCGTCATGATGAAGGATAACCTCTATATTTTTACAATACCCTGCAAGAGCCTCATCCACACTGTTGTCAACAACCTCATAGACCAGATGGTGCAACCCCTCAGGTCCTGTTGAGCCAATGTACATTGCAGGGCGCTTTCGCACAGCCTGCAGGCCCTTTAAAATCTTGATGTCTTCTGCTGTATATTCATTTACCTCTTTCTTCATCTATCAACCTCCCGAGGCAATTTATATATTTTATCATTTTGGGATAGATAAAATTTGAAAAATTTCTCTTCCCGAACGATCACTATACCGTACAGGATTCTGTAATCGGCTGTTTAAAAATGAATCTTCCTGTCATATTGCTTTATGAACGACAATAAACGCCTCTGTATCTGTTTGATAAAATCCCGAGATGATCCTGAAAAAAACAATATAGTTCAGGACAGGTTTTCAGGGGAATATGAACTTCATAAGCCCCCTCGGCAGACTAAATTCTCATTGGCATTACAACACAGAGATAGTTCTCGTTGTCCTGCTCCTTTAATAACGTGGGACTTAGTGGTTCCTGTA
>JAADHP010000182.1 GCA_013151785.1 Nitrospirota bacterium
AACGGACTTTATTTCTATAGTCTTCTCCGATAGTTTCTTTTCATTCTCATCAGCATTTTTCTTTTTTGCAGACTTATAGATCTCCTTGTTTTTAAGAAGATCCTTCAACTCTCTACTGATCTTGCTGAGATCCGATCTATTTATTCCCTCGACTTTCATTGTCTATCTCTCCTGTTGAAAGAGGAGGGTGTTGAAGATGCCCTCCTCTTTCAATCTATGTGCTACCTCAGCAATGTCAGGGCATTCTGTGGTATCACATTAGCCTGTGCAAGGATCGCGGTGCCAGCCTGTACCAGTATCTGGTTTCTGGTGAATAGCGCTGTTTCATAGGCAAAATCAGCATCCCTGATACGGGAATTAGCAGCTGTGAGATTCTCAGATGCAATTCTCAGGTTATTAATGGTAGATTCAAGCCTGTTCTGGACCGCACCAAGGGTGCCTCTCCTTTCAGCCACTGTAGCAATAGCAGAGTCAATCTGGGTAAGTGCTGACTGGGCATTGGCTGCTGCAGAGATTGTACCAAAGGTTCCTGTAATTCCAAGGTTGGTTGAGTTTGTTGCGCCAATACCTGAGAAGAAGTTTATCCTGTCGTTTGTTGAGTTCTGGAATCCAACCTGCAGTGTTACACCTGTGGTTGACTTGGAACCATCAAGGAGTTTCACGCCATTGAACTCGGTGATATTCGCAATCCTGTCGATCTCACTCTTTAACTGCTGATACTCATTATCGAGGGCTGATCTTTCTGTGTCACCAAGGGTGCCATTGGCTGCTTCTTCAGCAAGCTCCCTCATCCTTGCAAGTATGTTTCCGATCTCTGAGAGACCTCCCTCTGCAACCTGCGCAAGACTTATACCATCCTGTGCATTACGTATGGCAACCTGGATACTTCTCACCTGTGCATTGACCTTTTCCGAGATTGCCAGACCTGCAGCGTCATCCTTTGCGGAGTTGATCCTTAAACCTGAAGATAACCTCTGGACAGATACGCTCAGAGCATCGTTACTCCTTACCAGGTTTCTCTGAGCATTAAGAGACATGATGTTGGTGTTAATAACTAAGGCCATTTCTTACCTCCTTGTAAAGTTTTCAGGTAGCATCCCGCTACCCTTTGCTGGCTCAGGTCCGTTCTTTGTCTTGTAACCACCTCCTTTCCGGACCATCGCCCTAACTCTTTGATATTTATATCGGCCAAAATTCAAAAAACTTTAACCTTGATAAAAATCTCACAGGTCAAATACAATGAATTAAACCAATCAGCAGGAGGATTACCTATGTGCTGGGAACCAGAACGGGAGTGTATGGCAAGGGAAGAACTGGAACAGTTACAGCTTGAACGCCTTGAAGCCACAATCAATCGTGCCTATCTGAATGTGCCCTTTTACAGGAAGAAATTCGATCAACTGGGTATAGATCCTGATCAGATAAGATCTCTTGATGATCTGAAACGACTACCCTTTACGACCAAGGAGGATCTGAGAGACAATTATCCCTATGGAATGTTTGCAGTGCCTCTACGGGAGGTCGTGCGCATACATGCCTCTTCAGGCACCACTGGCATACCCACTGTGGTGGGATATACGAAAAATGATATAAAGACCTGGTCCAATCTTGTGGCAAGGATACTCACTGCAGGTGGAGTAACAAAGGATGATGTGGTTCAGATAGCCTTTGGTTACGGCCTCTTCACCGGTGGGTTTGGCCTTCATTACGGAGCAGAACGGATAGGAGCCTCTGTTATACCCATTTCAAGCGGCAATACAAAGCGCCAGATAAAAATAATGCAGGATTTCAAGACCACCACGTTGATATGTACACCCAGTTATGCCCTTCTGATGGCAGATACCATGTTCGAGATGGGTATAAACATTAACGCACTTTCATTGAAATATGGTCTTTTTGGTGCCGAACCATGGTCTGAAGGTATGAGACAGGAGATCCAGGAGAAACTCAAAATCATTGCAACAGACAACTACGGACTCAGCGAGGTAATGGGACCCGGAGTAGCAGGTGAGTGTCTGCAGCGTAATGGCCTTCACATAAATGAAGACCACTTTCTGGTGGAGATTATTAATCCCGATACACTTGAACCTGTAAGGCCGGGCGAGGTGGGAGAGTTGGTGATCACAACCCTTACAAAAGAGGCCCTGCCCATGATCCGTTACAGAACCAGGGATCTGACCCGTTTGTTTACAGAACCCTGTCCATGTGGCCGAACCTTCCACAGAATGTCCAAGATACTTGGCAGAACCGATGATATGCTTATTGTCAAAGGGGTGAATGTGTTTCCATCACAGATCGAAACAGTGCTCTTTGAAATAGAGGGAACAGAACCCCACTATCAGATAATAGTGGACAGGAAGGGACATCTTGATGAACTCACTGTGCTGGTTGAGGTATCAGAGGAGATATTCTTTGACGAGATGAAGAAGCAACATGAATTTGTTGATCTTATCAAACGTCGTCTGGCCTCAGAGCTGGGCATACAGGTGGAGGTAAAACTCGTGGAAAGAAAAACCCTTGAGCGTTTTGAGGGCAAAGCAAAGAGAGTGATAGACAAAAGGAAGCTTGCTGAATAGGAGCACATAACAAGACATGACACCTTATAAAAACAATGCAATCCACAGGATTGCTCTACAGTGTAATCTTCTCAATACCCTGTCCAATTACTCTCAACCTCTCAGGAGAAAGAGGGATTCTATGAATCTGCTTTAGAGAGGGGCAACAGGTGGTTCATCAGGGCATTGATGCAATAGGGTTTAAATTATAACAGGACAGAACCTTTTCAGCCTTCAGGTGATACATAAGGTTGCTGGTGTATGTCACTGTCGGTATTGCTCCATGGCCTTCTTCACCACCTGTTGCCTCCTTCTTACTCCTGCCTGCTTACCGCTTACTGACCTTTTAATCCATCCACCCATCTACTCATTTACCCATTAACTCATCCACTGCTTTCTGCTTCTTCTTTCTTGTCCTTACAACTGGATCTGGGTTATACTTACTTCTATGGGATGCTTTTGTGGGTTGTTTGTTTCTCTGTGCCAGTGGTGTCCGGTAAAAAATACAGCATCTATTCATTAAGGATAGGGGATATTAATTTTGAGCGGTTTAAATTTTGCTAAAGATTTGCCCTGGATGGCAAATCGCAAAATCTCCTCGGAACAAGGGGTCCCCGAAAAGTCAAAGACTTTTTGGGGTATAACTGCCAT
>JAADHP010000249.1 GCA_013151785.1 Nitrospirota bacterium
TCATATATAATTTAAAAAAGGGTGAGTAAGATTATACCATAAAGGTATAGTTGAAAAAATACTGTTTTTTGTGTTTTAATATATCTGCCTTTAAGCTGACCCTGTGAGGTCAGGAAGGCAGGGAGGCTAAATCTGTGAACATATACATAACAATGGAAGACCTTTCTCCTTGTTTTTTGGGGAAAGGTTTTTTTGTACCATGAAAAAAGAGATACTGGATCATCGGGACATAGACAGGGCACTATCCAGAATAGCCCATGAGATTGTAGAGAAAAACCGTGACCTTGCACAGTTATGTCTGATAGGAATACAACGCGGTGGTGTGCACCTGGCACGGCGACTTGCTGGAAAGATCAGGGAGTATGAGGGTCACATGGTTCCCTGTGGTAGTCTTGATATATCTCTTTACAGAGATGATATAAACATTCGAAAGGAACAGCCTGTTGTGAGAAGGACAGAGATAGATTTTGATATAAATGACAAGACTGTAATACTGGTAGATGATGTACTTTTCACAGGTCGCTCTATAAGAGCTGCAATGGATGCACTTATGGATATGGGAAGACCGTCAAGGATCCAGCTTGCAGTACTGATCGACCGAGGGCATAGAGAGTTACCAATAAGGCCAGATTTTGTAGGTAAAAACGTGCCTACCTCTTTAAAGGAAATCATAGAGGTCCAACTAAGAGAGGAAGGAATACCTGATAGAGTAGTGATAATAACCAGGGACAATTAACTTATGGAAACACGGCATCTTCTGAGTATCAAGGATCTCTCAAGAGAGGATATAATCCTTATACTGGATACTGCCAATGGATTCAGGGACGTACTTAAAAGGGACATCAAGAAGGTTCCCACCCTGCGTGGAAAGACCGTGGTGAATCTCTTTTATGAACCATCAACAAGAACAAGGACATCCTTTGAACTTGCTGCAAAAAGGCTGAGCACCGATGTTATAAATTTTTCTGTTACAACCAGTTCTGTGGTGAAAGGCGAAAGTCTTATAGACACAGCAAAGACCATTCAGGCCCTGGGAGCTGATTTTGTGGTTGTAAGGCACTCATCATCAGGCGTACCCCATCTTCTTTCAGAACAGATAGATGCCTCTATTATTAATGCTGGCGATGGCATAAACGAACATCCAACACAGGCGCTCCTTGATGCCTTTACCATAAGAAATAAGAAAGGACATCTTGAGGGTCTCAAGGTGGCAATAGTAGGAGATATACTCCACAGTCGTGTCGCTAAATCTAATATACCCTGTCTTAAACGTCTTGGGGCTGAGATAAGACTTATAGGGCCTCCCACGCTTGTGCCTGAGGGGTTCAGCACTGAAGGTGTAGAAATATATTATTCCATGGAGGAAGGTCTCAAAGATGTAGATGTGATTATGATGCTCAGGATCCAGCTTGAAAGGCAGGATAAGGGATTTTTCCCCACTGTGGATGAGTACTTCAGGCTCTGGGGGCTTACTGAAGAAAGGCTTCTCCTTGCGAAAGAGGATGCCATTGTTATGCATCCAGGTCCAATGAATCGTGGTGTTGAGATAGATTCCCTTGTAGCAGATTCTGAAAGGGCTGTGATACTGGATCAGGTAACAAACGGTATTGCAGTAAGGATGGCAGTGCTATATCTGCTTGGAAGAAGGGCATAGAGAAAGAAAACATATACCCAAATCCAGCAATAAAATGCATTATAGCGGAAGGAAGATTCTACAGAGGTTGAAAAGATGGATCTGATTATAAGAAAAGGACATATTGTAGACCCTTCTCAGGGGATAGACAGTGTTGGTGACATTGTAATTGAGGATGGTAAGATAAAAAAAATAATTACAAATAATCAAGGCTCAAAACTAAAAACCAGAAACTATAAATCCATTGATGCAGCGGGACTTTATATACTGCCGGGACTTGTGGACATGCATGTGCACCTGAGAGAGCCTGGTTTTGAATATAAGGAAACAATCAAAACAGGCACACTTGCAGCTGTTAGGGGTGGCTTTACCTCTCTATGCTGTATGCCAAATACAAAACCTGTAAATGATAATGAAACCGTTACAGAATTTATCCTCCGAAAGGCCCATGCTGAGGGTGCCTGCCATGTCTTTCCCATTGGTGCAATCACAAAGGAACAAAGGGGAGAGGAACTTGCAGAGATGGGCATGATGTACGAGGCAGGTTGTGTTGCCTTCTCTGACGATGGCAGACCCGTGATGAACAGCCTTTTGATGAGACGGGCACTTGAGTATTCAAAGAGATTTTCAGTATCCATTATAAGCCATGCAGAGGATCTAAACCTCTCAGCAGGTGGTGTCATGAACGAAGGTATGGTATCACTATCGCTTGGACTAAGGGGCATTCCTGCCGAGGCAGAGGTTATAATGATCAAACGGGATATAGAGCTTGTAAGACTTACAGGTGGAAGGCTTCACATTGCCCATGTCTCCACTGCTGAAGGTGTCAGGGCTATCAGGATGGCAAAGAAAGAGGGACTACCCGTTACTGCTGAAACCTGCCCTCACTATTTTACACTTACTGATGAGGCAGTGAGAGGTTATAGAACAACTGCAAAGGTAAATCCACCGCTCAGGACTTTACACGACATTGAGACAATCAAGGAAGGATTATCGGATGGAACAATTGACGTTATCGCCACAGACCATGCCCCCCACCACAGAGATGAGAAAATCTGTGAGTTCGACAGGGCAGCATTCGGCATCTCAGGCCTTGAGACAGCACTATCACTGGGGCTTGCTCTGGTAAGAGATGGCGTTTTAAGCCTCTCTGGTCTTGTGGAGAAGATGGCACTCAATCCAGCAAGGATATTGAATCTCAAAAAGGGTACCCTTAAGGTTGGAGAGGATGCAGATATAATTGTTGTGGATCTGAACAGGAAGTGGAAGGTTGAGCCTGAAAGATTTGTGTCAAAGGGCAAGAACACACCTTTTGAGGGCTTTGTGCTTGAGGGTTTGCCAGTGTATACGATATGTAAAGGAAGTATATACTGTCTGGATAAACAACTGGCAGATAGAAGGTCAATAGAAATGGCTGGAAGGTTAATATTATTATGAACAGCAATAAAACTCATAGTAGTGGTATGGTAGAGTCTTACACATCATTCTCGTCAGGCATCCTACCTGACTGCGAGGGAATTTTGCGATTCCGGGGTCCCCAAAAATCTCTGATTTTTGGGGCT
>JAADHP010000289.1 GCA_013151785.1 Nitrospirota bacterium
AAATGGCTGCTTTTTAATTAAATCCGTTCAAGGGTGCTTAACAGTGCCTCTGCCTTTCTTAAACTCTCAAAATATTCCCTTTCAGGATCAGAGTCTGCAACAATTCCAGCTCCTGCCTGCACATAGCTTACAGAGTTCTTTATAACCATTGTCCTGATAATTATATTAAGGTCCATATCACCACTGAATGAGACATACCCGAAGGAACCAGTATAGGGACCCCTTGCAACAGGCTCTAATTCGTCTATTATCTCCATGCACCTTACCTTTGGAACACCTGTGATTGTGCCTCCAGGGAAAACAGCCCTTATGAGACTCATGGCATCCCTGCCCTCTGTGAGGCTGCCCTGCACATTGGAGACAATATGAATCACATGGGAGTAGTCCTCAGTAATCATCAGCTCGTCAACCTCTACAGTGCCATAGTCACAGACCTTTCCCAGATCATTTCGCTCAAGGTCTATCAGCATGATATGCTCTGCACGTTCCTTTTCATTCAGGAGCAGGTCTGCCCTCATCCTTTCATCAAACTCCCGGGAAATACCTCTTGGGCGTGTTCCTGCAATGGGTCGTGTCTGTGCAATCCTGTCTGAGAGTTTGATCAGTCTCTCTGGAGAAGAACTTACAAGCTGATAGTCTCCGAAATCAGCAAAGAAGGAAAAGGGAGAGGGATTAATAGAACGCAGGATCCTGTATAACTGCCATACAGGGGTATTACCAATGTGGGCAGAAAGCCTCTGGGAGAGATTGGCCTGGAATATATCACCAGCATGTATATACTCCTTTGCACGCCTCACCATCTCCATATACTGAGACTGCTTCATCTCATGTTCTATCACAATCCGCTTTTTCTTATCAGGTATGGTGCAAGCCATCTCTGAGGAACATCCTGAATAGAGTGCCACCATCCTGTGAAGTCTCTCTTCTGCCTCATCATAAAGGGTCTTGAGATCATCCTTCAGTAAAGGTGCATCACTGAGAGAGGTATAACCAAGTTCGATAGATCTTGCACCAGGACATACTATTGCATAGGCACGGTGCTCTTTATGATCAAAGGCAAAGAGCTGATCCACTATATAAAAATGTGCATCAGGTATGTTGAGAAGGTCAATGACGGTTTTGGGTAACCGTTCAATGTAATGAACAAAGTCATAGCTTAACAACCCTATTGCACCACCCTGAAAGGGCGGAAGATGGGGAGCTTTCCTTTGTGGGTAGGCATTGAGTATCTCCCTTAGTCTTGTTAATGGTCTTACACTGGATACGGACCTTCTTTCATCTTTGACAACCTCCACGAGCTGGTCCTTTACAATCATCTCAAGGAAGGGATTGAATGTAATAAAGGAGTAACGCGCTATTTTGTCAGGCCCCTTGATGCTTTCAAGCAACACAGCAGCCCTTCCCTTCACAGCCTCAAATACAGCTGCCGGGGACTTGAAGGGCAGTTCACAGTAAAGAGGCGGAATCAATGGTCTTTCATTGCTACACAGATCATTGAATTCCCTTTTCGATGGGGATGCAGGGTATTTCGAGGTGGTCTTCATCAGGCAGAAAGTATCTCCAGGGAGATAAGTTCTATTGCCTTCTCGGGTTCTTTATGTCCCAGGACCGCCCTGCCCACCACTATATAATCTGCACCATAATGTATGGCCTCAGAAGGTGTCATGGTTCTCTTCTGATCATCAGGAGGCGTCCATTTAGGTCTTATTCCTGGTGCAACTATGATAAAGTTTTCACCCACATTGTTTCTTACAACCAACTGACACCTCGTGGCCTGAAGCAACGACCCCATCAAGGCCGGCCCTGTAAGCCATTGAGGCAAGGTGTTTTACATGGGTACGTATGCTGTGTTGATACCCCATCTCCTTTTTAAACTCCTCCTGGGAGATGCTTGTAAGCACAGTTACGGCAAGTATCTTTGGCCTGGGAATATCTTCTTTTAGTGCTACCTCCACGACAGTATCCCTTGTCTTCCTCATCATCTCCATACCACCAGAGGCATGTATATTAAACATATATACGCCCAGTCTTGTAACCACTGCTGCTGCCCGTGAGACTGTATTGGGAATATCGTGAAACTTCAGATCAAGAAAGACCCTCTTCCCTCTGTCATTGATTTTTCTTACAATCTCAGGGCCTGCAGTGGTAAACAACTCAAGCCCCACCTTGAAGGTATTCACCCATTCACTGAACCTGTCAACCAGTTCAAGGGCATATCCAGGGTCATTTACATCAAGGGCAAGTATTATCCTGTCCTTTACTGGCAAAACACCTCCAATTTAAATAATTATAACCTGTCAATACTGCCTGATAAACCGTGTAAGTCCTTGCAGGACAGGGGATAGTTGTTGTGCTTTTACCAGACACTATTGATAACCTGTAATGAATCCAAATCCAGCGATAAAGTTACAGCAGTGGTATGGTAGAGTCTTACACCTCATTCTCAGCAGCCATCCATGGCTGCTTCCGAGGGAATTTTGCGATTCACCCTCCTGGTGAATCGCAAAATTCAAAACCGGTTCAGACCCTACCATACCACTGCTTTCAGCATTTATTCCTTATCCTTACACCTGGATTCGGGTTAAATTTTATTATAACATACTATATAACATACCATCGGTATCGCCAAACGGCCTTATTCACCACCTCTGCGTGTATCTCACAATTTCCAAGAATCGCCCAAACCATTTATAAAATCAAATCTTTGGAAGGGTGATTCCCTTCTGTGCCTGATACTTTCCTGTCTTGTCCCTGTAGGATGTCTCACATACCTCTTCGGCCTTGAGAAATATAAGCTGAGCAATCCCTTCATTTGCGTATATCTTCGCTGGAAGGGGGGTTGTATTGGAGATCTCAATGGTTACATGACCTTCCCACTCAGGCTCAAGGGGGGTAACATTTACAACAATACCACACCGGGCATAGGTTGACTTACCAAGACATATAACAAGTACATCACGAGGTATCCTGAAGTATTCCACTGATCTTGCAAGGGCAAAGGAGTTGGGAGGGATTATACACTCTGCCCCCTTGAAATCCACGAGGCTTTGCAGATCAAAGGATTTTGGATCAACAATGGTGGCATTTACGTTTGTAAAAATCTTGAACTCATCAGATACTCTCATATCATAACCATAGGAACTGACACCATAGGAGATCACTCCTTTCCTGACCTGGTTCTCATTAAAAGGCTCTATCATGCCCTCTTTCGCCATCTCCCTTATCCACCTATCATTTTTTACCACAATAAATCCTCCTCTATCTCTGAAGATACCTTATAAATCATCTGTCAGGCAGTTGATATTGCCTGTTTATATATTATTTTGTTTTTATTGGTAACTCTAAAGAACTATCTTTTTCTGATCTTTAGAGACCACTGGTTTGCTTTATAAAATATCTCCTCCATATCAAGGTTTACTGCATCACCACCATTCAGAACAACCTTTCCATTCACTATCACCGTCTCCACATCAGATGATTTAGCAGAGTATACAATATGGGAGTAAATATCGTAAAGGGGAGTCAGGTGAGGATTCTTCAGGTTTATTAAGACAAGGTCAGCAAGTTTTCCAGCCTCAATGCTTCCAACCTTATCACCAAGCCCCAGTGCCTGGGCACCCCATTTTGTAGCCATTAACAGTGCCTCACGGGCAGACAGAACCGTTGGGTCACCCGAGACAGCCTTATGGAGTTTGGCAGCAGTGGACATCTCACTCATGATATCAAGGTCATTATTGCTTGCGGCACCATCTGTGCCAAAGGTAACCCTTACAGCTTTTTGAAGCATCTTTGTGACAGGTGCAATCCCTGAGGATAGTTTAAGATTGCTCTCAAGACAGTGAGAGATGCTTACACCCCTTTGTGCCAGTATATCGATTTCTTCCTCTGTAGGCCACACACAATGTGCTGCCAGCACCCTGCTGTCCAAGAGTCCATGGGAATCAAGGTGCTTAACAGGGGTGTTCCCGTAACGTTTAGTGATCTCTTCAACCTCCCACTGTGTTTCACTCAGATGGGTATGCACTGTAACATTGTATTTCTCGGCAAGCTCCATAGCCCTTTTATATGTTTCAGGAGAGCATGTGTATGGTGCATGGGGGGCAATGGCTGGTACTATCAGTTCATCCTCTGAGTATCTTTTTATAAAATCCTCTGCCTTTTCAAAATACTCACTGGTTGTACTGGCAGCAACAGTGGGGAAATCAAGAATACCTGTGCCAAGCACTGCCCTCATTCCTGCCTTTTTTATGGCCTTTGCAGAGGCATCCTCAAAGAAATACATATCATTGAAAAGGGTGATTCCTGCCCTGATCATCTCAAAACAGGCAAGCTCTGTGGCATCATAAACAAACTCATTACCAAGATATTTCTGCTCTGCTGGCCATATGTGACCTTCAAGCCAGTCCTTAAGGGGCAGGTCATCAGCAAGTCCTCTGAAATAAACCATTGCAGCATGGGTATGGGTGTTTACAAACCCTGGAATAACAGCATACCCCTTACCACCTAAAACCCTCTGGCCCTCATATTTATTAACAATGGCATCCTCCCTGCCCACCTCAACAATTCTGGAGTCTTTTATAGCAACAGCGCCGTTAGTTACAGGCTCTTCCGCATCTGTCATTGTGAGGATATACTCACCCTTTACAATAATGTCCACATTCTCTTTCATCCCGCATAAACCTCCTTTAATAATCCTAATATTTTAACACCACATCTGTCTAAAATAAAATACTAACAAGGCAGGGCACAGGGAATGCTGTAAGTATAGATGCCTTTTTGGTTTCCTTATCAAGGAATGAGGGTTCTATATATTTAAAGCCAACTACTGCTTAACTTCATGATATAATAATAAATAAAAAGG
>JAADHP010000205.1 GCA_013151785.1 Nitrospirota bacterium
TCTCTTAATCTTTCTGCACCTGCAGTGAGCAACTGTACCACAAGTATGTCATTATACTTGTCAATTATAACCCCCGGCAGCAGGTCAGCCTCTCCAAAAACAAGCCTGCAACTACTGATATCACATAGAACCGCCTTCCTGTAATTAATAGCATCTGAGATTCTCTCCTTCAGGAATCTCCTGTTAATATCAACCTTCTTCCTGGAAAGCACCCTGAGAGTTATAAGACTGTGGGGATTTATATATCCTGTACCAAGAAAACCTCCTCGTCTGTCAATAATCCTTACAATCTCTCCTGGCTCATACCTGGAAAGCTTTGAGGCTACTTCATTTGAAAATACCCAGAGGTGCCCTGACAGGAGACGCTTTGTTTTCTTTAATCTTACATCTTTCATCGGATCTCGTATTCAATGCTACGTGCAATGCATTCTTCTAAAGGATATACTCAATCTGGATGTTATTCAATCCTTCTTTTTCTATGTTCTCCCTGGTAAGATTATCTATAAAGGGAAACACTCCAACTACAGGCACATCTATCAGTCTCTTGATAACAGAGATATTACTATCAACTGATACATCATTGCTCTGTCTTATCTCATTAACAATAAGGCCCTTTATATCCACACCCTTTGACCGTGCTGCATCCACTGTAAGGAATGTATGGTTTATGGTGCCCAGTTTATTTACAGATACAATAATCAGGGGAATTCCCATGTAACTGACCAGATCCACAACAAAGAGGTCGTCACGAATAGGTACCATTAAACCACCGACCCCCTCAACAACTACAAAATCAAATTTTCTCGTAAGACTTTTATAAACCTCGAGTATCTTTTCAGGACTGATATATACTCCCTCAATCTCTGATGCCACAAGGGGTGCCACAGGGGTTTCAAACCTGTAGGGGGTTATTTCATTTATAGATATATCCAGATCAGCCATGTACTTCAAAAACTCTCCATCTGAGGGGATCAACACATCTCCTTCCCGTGCACACCCTGTCTCCACGGGTTTCATTACTCCTACCTTAAGCCCCTTCCTTTTCAGTACTCTTACAAGTGCTCCAGCAATCACTGTCTTGCCAACACCTGTATCAGTACCCGTTATGAATATTCCTCTACCCATGGATATTTAAAATTCCTTTCCTCCTCGCATCTGTCTAACATAAAATAATAACAAGGCAGAGCACCTCATAAAAATAATGCAATCCACAGGATTACTCCCTGCCTGAACCTGTATTCAATAGCAGAACGAAACCATACAGAGATTCCATTGCACAGCGGCAGAGGTGGTGAAGAATACCCATGTAGCAATACCGACAATAACATACACCAGCATACCCCTGTATCACCTGAAGGCTGAAAAGCCTCTGTCTTTTTTATAATTTTAAATCCCATTGCATCAATGGGATGATGAACCACCTCTGCCGCTCCTGTTTCAGTAGGACTTTCCATTTTCAAAGGTGTGGGCATTATTTTTCTTCAGCACCCTGCCTTCCTTTTTTCTTACTAAATCTTTTTGAACAGCAATGTATAAATTACTATTTTAACAAAAATTAGGTTAGCCAGAGTATCCTGTAAAATACACCCAGAAATGCCGATAGAAAAAGGTCTGCAAAAAGCAGGCAATACCTATATGCCTATAAGATTGAGTGGATAGTCAGTCACTATGTTAAGGAATAGACAGGAGTCTCCCCAATTTTTTTTAAAAAACAGATGAAACTCTATAGACATAACATACATAGGAGTGCCATGGTGGAGTCTTCACTCAGTCTCAGCGGATATCCAAGGCCTCTGCCCCGAAAAGCCTACGACTTTTCGGGGAGCCCGCTTCCGAGGGAATTTTGCGATGCCGGGGTCCCCAAAAATCCCTGATTTTTGGGGCTGTCCCCCTCCTGGTGAATTTTATGCAAAATTCAAAACCCCTCAGACTCCACCACAGCACTGCTCTTACTACAGACCCTTACAGGCAGACAGAGGTGGTGAAGAAGACCATGTAGCAATACCGACAGTAACTTACACCAGCATACTAATGTATCATCTTAGGGCTGAAAAGGCTCTGTACTGTTATGATTTAAATCTCATTGCATCAATGGGATGATGAACCACCTCTGTCTGCAATGAAAAGTCTACGACTTTTCGGGGAGCCCCTTGTTTTAAAAACTGCAAAAGTCCTGTTGTGATGTTTATCTTTTTTCTTTTCTTTCAACAGGTTCTTTTATTTATGATACATTTTTTGGTGGAACTCCTGGTGACATAAAGGTGGATTAATTATCAAGGGTAGTTGTAAAATAACAGGGTCTGTATTCAAGGGGGTAAATGAATTGACCACTTTGATTGGTGTAATTGGTGGCAGAGAGGTTGAAGAGGAGTTGATCGAGATTGCCTATGAAGTGGGCAGGGAGATTGCCAGAAGAGGGGCCATTATGGTCTGTGGAGGTCTTGGAGGGGTAATGGAGGCCGCATCCAGGGGTGTATATGAAGAAGGGGGAATTGCTGTGGGTATTCTTCCTTCGGATAGAAAAGAGGATGCAAATCCCTACATAAAAATACCTGTGGCTACAGGTTTGGGCATTGGCAGAAATGTTATAATTGCCCGAACAGCAGATGCCCTTGTTGCTGTGGGTGGTGGGTATGGAACACTCTCTGAGATTGCCTTTGCCCTGCAGCTTGGGAAGCCTGTTATTGGCATCAGCACATGGGATATCAGGGGGATATATTTCTCAAGTAATGCAAAGGACTCGGTAGAAAAAGCTCTTAAACTGGTCGGACACAAATGTTAGAGAAGATATATAATTCATGAGACACATCATATGGAATAAAAATGATAAATATCAAATAGATAGGAAGACTTTTCTCATAGAGGTATTCTTTTTAATTAGACATGAAAGTGATAAGTCTTTATGATTATCTGATAAATATTTTTAATTTGACCAAAGCCTTTAAAGTATATTAAGGTTTATTGCCTGGACTTAAAGTGGTTTTTATCATATAACTTATAACTCAAAATCTCAGAAGAGGAGGAACTCATGGGACAGAAACATCAGACACCCCTGCTTGACGAGCTTGAAAAGGGAGCATTCCCGAGCTTCGTCAAGGAGATCAAGAGGGCTGCCGAGCATAGTGATTATGCTCAGGACCTGCTTGGTCAGCTTGAACTCTCCTATAAGGAGAAGGTAACACACTGGAA
>JAADHP010000162.1 GCA_013151785.1 Nitrospirota bacterium
GTCGAGAATAGGGGTCCCCAGAAAATCGGAAGATTTTCTGGGGTATCCGGGATGTGTAAGACTCTACCATACCACTGCTATGAACTTTATCACTGGATTTGGCTATTATTTAACCTTTAGTGCAATCCCGCTGATCATTAGATACACCTCATCTGACAGTTCTGCTACAGCCTGGTTCAACCTTCCAAGCATGTCTCTATAAATCCTTGCAAGGGGATTTTCCGGTACTATTCCCATACCCACCTCATTAGTCACTATGTAGATATTCAGGCTCTTCAGTTGCCGAAGAACCTGTAAAAATTCCTTGAAGCTTCTCTCTAAACTGGAAGTCTCGGTATCCTCTCTCATCAGGTTTGACACCCAGAGGGTTAAACAGTCCAGCACAGCCACTGTATCTGGCCTGTCTATCTCTGCCAGCGCCTTCCCTATATCAACTGGTTCTTCTATGGTAATCCAGTGATGGGAACGCTCTTTCTTGTGATTCTCTATTCTCTGTTTCATCTCTTCATCATATCCTTCAGCGGTTGCTATAAAATACTTCCTGCCAGTGCTTTTACTGGCACTGTCAAGGGCAAATGAACTCTTGCCACTCCTTGCACCACCTGTTACGAGGACTATCTTTTTCATACTTTTACTCAGTCAAAAGAAGCCTGAGAAACTCTATGATTACGGGATAATTATCCGGATCGTGAGGAAAGTCGCAACCTGAACAGTCCTTTATTATTCTACCCTTTATATCAATATATTCAGGTGTTCCAAGACACAATGTATAATACATGGGACAGAAACAGAACAAACAATTAAACTCCTTTATATTAGTTCTATGACATGGGTAATACTCACATTCGGAGCTTTGAAAAAATACAGAACTATTCTTACAGACATTGCTTGTAGATATTTTGTCGTACAAGTCCATTTTACTCTCTATAACTATTTATTCATAAAAAAATCCTCAGGGCCATGCCCTGAGGATTTTACCCGTTTTCCTCCTCCAGCATTTCTCCCGGCCCTCGAGGAGAAAATGCCCTAACTTCAGGCAGGTCTTCTGGCTTCCCTGTATCTTACCGCCTTCCCATCGAGCAACTGGTTCATTGAACCTTGTGCTCAACAGTGGCATAATGGTAAGATCACTGGCAAAATGCCAGTCAGGGTCACAGCGGCGGGTCCGCTCCCGAATCTCACGGGATTCCCTTTTAAGCCACCAGGCACCTGAAGTGATTTTTTTTATCATAAAATAATATCAAATGTCAAATAAGTTTATAAGACTTAGATAAGACGGAGTACCGAAGAAAAATAATGCTTACACATTTGAAAAAATAAAAAAATCCTTCTTAAACAAGGGGTAGAGGTGGTTCATCATCCCATTGATGCAATAGGATTTATTAAAATATTAAAAGAACTGAGCCTTTTCAGCCTTCAGGGGATAGATAGGGTTGCTGGTGAATGTTACTGTCGGTATTGCTACATGGTCTTCTTCACCACCTCTACCCCTTTTCAATTGAAACCTGATTTGATTTTGCTCTGTCTTTCAATAAAGGTACGAACAGAGACTAATCCTGTGGATTGCATTATTTTTGTGAAGTGCACTGCTTTGTTAGTATTTTATTTTAAGACAGATGCGGTATTTGGATAATAATAATCAAGAACTCACTTGATATCCGTAAACTACCGATAGGAAACGGAGGATTGTAAAATAACAGGCAATGGGTATAGCCTTTGAACGGGTTTTGAAAATCAAAGAAAGGTTCACCAGGAGGGTGAACCCGATTTTCACCTCGGAGGAGGCCGTGGATGGCCTACGAGAATGACGTGAAAAGGCTATACCCATTGCCTGACAAATAAGTCAATCGGCAGATTTGGGTGATATTCAATAATGATTACCAAAAAGGAAATAATCGTGGTTGGTCCGAGGGTACTTATCTCACCAGAAGAGGGTGAGGACAGAACACCCTCAGGCCTGTATCTGCCTCCCACTGTAAAGGAGAAGGAAGAGGTAGCAGGTGGCCTGGTGATAAAAACAGGCCCGGGGTACCCTATCGCTGATTCTTCTCATGGAAATGAACCCTGGGCAGAAAACCATAGGCCTGCCTATATTCCGCTACAGGCACAGGAAGGTGATTATGCCATATATCTCAAAAAGGATGCCATTGAGATAGAGTATGAAGAAAAGAGGTATCTAATAGTACCCCACTCATCAATACTTGCCCTTATAAGGACAACAATCGAGGAGGAATAAAATTTTATGGAAATAATTGAAATCAATAAAGATGCCACAGACAAGATTGAAGAATTTCACAGGGATATCTCTAAGGGTGCTGGTGATAATCTGCATTCCTTCCATATCGTTGGCACTGTGCTTACACCTGATTATGACCCCAGAAGGTCAGACATCAATTCTATTGTGGTGTTGAAACAGATGGACCTGGAATTTCTGAGATATCTCGTATCAATTGGCAAGAAATACAGAAAGAAATCCATATCTGCTCCATTGATTATGACACCTGAATATATCAAGAAGTCTCTTGACGTTTTTCCTGTTGAATTCCTGAATTTCAAACTAATCCATAAGACCCTTGAGGGGGATGATATCCTGGAGGACATTGATATAAAGACAGGACATCTCAGGCTTCAGACTGAAAGGGAACTGAAATCAAAACTCATCTGGCTAAGGCAGGGCTACATCTCCTCTCTGGGCGACAGGAAACTCCTGACAGAAGGTCTCTCAGAATCAATAACCGGTTATATGCCGCTTCTCAGGGCCATTGTCCATCTCTTTGATGAAATACCACCAGTGAAAAGATTGGATGTGCTGGCAAAACTCGAAAATCTTACAGGTGTAAAAACTGATATATTTAAAAAGATGATTCTTCTCAGAAGAGGAGAGATCTCGCTTTCGGAGGGAGAACTGGAGAGTGCCTTTGAAGAATACTACCATGCCACAGAGGAGCTTACCAGGAAGGTCGATGAGATCAAGATTTAGAAACATCCTGATAGTTCTTTTCGTATCGGTTATCTGTCTTGTCTCCCTATCCCAGGCATCCACTCCGCCTGTACCTGAGAGACCACCTGATTATGTTGTTGACCTTGCAGGTATCATAGATAACAATGTTGAAATGCGACTTAACAGGGTACTCAGGGAACTGGAGACAAAAACAGGCACACAGATGGTTATTCTCACCATAACAAGCCTTGATGGTGAAAGCATAGAGGAATTTTCCATCAATACCGCAGAGCAGTGGAAACTGGGACAGAAAGGTGTGGACAATGGGGTACTGATTACCGTATCAGTGAAAGACAGAAAATACAGGTTCGAGATTGGCTATGGTCTTGAAGGGACACTGCCTGACAGCTTTGTGGGTTCTGTTGGTAGAAAATACCTTGTTCCCTATTTCAGAAAGGGTGATTATTCACTGGGACTCTATTATGCCACCATGGCTATAATTAACAAAATCGCAAAAGAGGAGGGCATCACACTTGGTGAGACAGAAAGAAACTCTCCGCTTTATACAAGGGCAGTAAAGACAAAAAAGATCGGTATCGTGGAGATACTGTTCGGAGGCATCTTTTTTATAGTTGCCCTTATCTTATTCATCAGACATCCTGCATTGTTTATGTTATTACTATTCTCCTCTGGTGGAAGAGGCTGGCGTGGTGGAGGCGGCTTTGGTGGCGGTGGATTTGGCGGCTTCGGAGGAGGTGGTGGCGGTGGTTTTGGAGGTGGTGGTGCCTCGGGGGGATGGTGAGGTTGTGTTTGGTTCTGGAATGATGTGTCACTCTAAAGGAAATGAGAGTATCTTCATATAGATTAAGGAGGTGTGGAATATGAGTAAGGGGTTGAAGTCTTTGCTTATAGTACTTGCAATACTCTTATTGATCCTGGTCAGTACAATAGGATGGGGTATTGCACAGTACAACAAGGTGATCAGTATGGACGAACGTGTCAAAGCACAATGGGCCCAGGTGGAAAACCAGTTAAAGAGACGTTATGACCTCATACCTAACCTGGTAGAGACAGTCAAGGGCTATGCAAAGCATGAACGGGAACTCTTCGAGAAGATTGCTGAGGCAAGAACAAAGTATTTCCAGGCCAAGACAGTAAAGGAAAAGATACAGCGTTCAAGACAGCTTGAGACAGTCCTGTCACGGCTGTTGCTACTGAGGGAGGCTTATCCTGAACTAAAGGCTAATGAATCTTTCCTGAAACTGCAGGATAGCCTTGAAGGAACAGAGAATCGTATTGCAGTGGAGAGAAAACGTTACAATGACGCTGTCAGAGAGCTTAATACCTACAGACGAACTGTATTCGGAAGATTCTTTGCTGCACTGGCAGGTGTCGGTGAGGCACAGTACTATGAGATACCCAAGGCAGAGAAAGAGGTTCCCAGGGTTAAGTTCTGATGAACGGGGCATGTAAAAGGTGTGGAGAGTGCTGTAGAAGATCCTCTCCCACCCTTCATTTAGAAGACAGGGCGCTCGTCCTGAGGGGGGTTATCCCCTTCAGGTATCTCTATACCCTCAGAAAGGGTGAAAAGGCCTTTGATAACCTCAATCAGACCCTTGTTAACCTTCAGGAAGAACTAATAAAGGTGAAAGAGAAAGGGGATACACGGGAGTGCATATTTTTTGATCCCCTTTCATCATCATGTACAATATATGAACATCGTCCCCTTCAATGCAGGGTATTCCTATGCTCAAGACCTGAACACTCAAAGGCACTGTCTAAAAGAAAAAAGCTTCAACGCACTGATCTTGTCAGCAACCCTGAAATACTAACCATCATAGATGCCCACAACCAGAGGGTTGACATGGCCTATTTCATAGAAACATTAGAATCCCTATCTAACAGTGACAGGATCAGGGACGAAACAGTAGAATTAATCCTTTATGACCTGCACTTCAGGGAGTTCATAAAGGAAAAACTCCCCCTCAACCCTGATGAAATACAGTTCTATCTTGGTCGATCCCTGTATGAGATACTCAAGGATTTTGGTATTGAACTGGATATCACACCTCTCTAATATAAAATTCTAACAAGGCAGGGCACCTCATAAAAATAATGCAATCCACAGGCATAGTCTCTCTGCCAGAACCCGTATTCAATGGCAGAAGGAAACCATACAGAAATTCCATTGAAGAGCGGCAGAGGTGGTGAAGAAGACCATGTAGCAATACTCAAAAGCATACAGGTTGAACTCCTTGACCACCTGAACCCAGCTTATTCCTGTTCTGACCCTGATTCAGTGTATATTTTTTAACTGTCACCCTGAATTTATTTCAGGGTCTCATTTTCGTTCATTTTGACTATAAAGACGAGATGCTGAAACAAGTTCAGCATGACAACATCCACCCATCCACTCATCAACGCATCTACTCATATACTGCTCACTGTTGACTGTATTGTCGGCACCCTGCCTTGTTTACAAATCTGAAATTATTTTGGACACCACTGACTGGATATTAGAATTTAGCCCTTCCCTCCCTCACTTTCACTCCTTTTGAATCTTGGCGCTGGTATGTATTCCACAGAAGGTTGTTGCCTCACAGGCTGTCTATACAGACTCATCAACTGGTAAATCTCCGCAGGCATGTTGTCTGAGACATTGAGGCCAAGTCTTACGGCTTCTTCGTATGTAATTGGATAATCATGGGTCCAGCGGCCCTCTGAAAGCACCGCTGCTAATTCTTCAGCCCTTTCAGGCGGATACTTATCTCCTATCAGGGTAAACACCTGTTGTCGTAACTGATTTATTGCCTTCTTACCTATATCGGCAAGTATCCAGGTTCTGTCGTCTATCTCCTTGACAGGTTTTGTCTCAACAAGTCTCTGAAGGGAGGCTGCTGGATACTCCCCTATCTGGGGGTCTACAGGACCAAGCACGGCATGCTTTCCCATAACAATCTCATCTGCAGCAAGAGCAATGAGGGTGCCACCTGACATGGCATAATGAGGTACAAAAACTGTCACCTTGCCTTTATGACCCTTAAGGGCATGGGCAATCTGATACGAAGCAAGCACCAGCCCACCTGGAGTATGAAGAATAAGATCAAGGGGCATCTGGGGATCAGTCATATGTATTGCCCTGATCAATTCTTCTGAATCATGAACATTTATATACCTCATAATAGGGAATCCCAGCAAACTCATGGTCTCCTGTCTGTGCACAAGGAGGATTACCCGCGAGCCTCTCTGTTTTTCTATCCTTGATATCAGTCTCTGCCTTGCAGACTCGATCATCTTCTGTTTGATAATCGGCTGCAGGGCTGTAATCATGAAAAAAAGCCAGAATATGTTGAATACATCCATCTCACACCTCCCATGTTTTCATTGGGTTAGATTTCTAAAAATATATATCAGAATATACCTCGTCAGGATAATATCTCCTGTAAGACCACCTCTTCTTCCTGAAAAAGGGAAGCATTAAAATCCCCGCCACAAAACCACCTATATGTGCCCACCATGCTATTCCACCGCCTGCCTCTGGAGCAAGCAGAGAAAAGGTTCCTGAAAACAACTGGCTTACAAACCATACCCATAGATATACAAAGGCAGGAATCTCAATAAAGTAGGGGATAAACAATATAGGTATAAAGGTTATAACCCGAGAGTGGGGAAAGAGCACAAAATAGGCACCCATTACCCCTGCTATTGCCCCTGATGCACCAATAGCAGGTACTGTGGCGTTCATATTGAAAAAATAATGTGTAAGGCTTGCAGCAAGACCGGAAAGGATATAGAATACAAAGAACCTCACATGCCCCATCCTGTCCTCAACATTGTCACCAAAGAGATAGAGAAACCACATATTACTGATAAAATGCATCCACCCCCCATGAAGGAACATGTTTGTCAGAAAGGGCAGATAATTACCCTGTGTAAGTCCATGGGAAACTGCCCATAGTGGATCAGAATAGCGTGCTGGGACAACACCGAAATGATAAAATAGAGCCGTAAGGGTTTTCTCTGGCAGTGATATTTCAATAAAAAACACTATTGAGTTAAGAATTATAATCAGCCATGTAGCTACTGGAAATTCTCTGGTGGGGATTGTGTCTCTTAAAGGTATCATCTACCAAGACTCCTATGGGATTTTTTAAAAAAGGGTCTGTATTCAGGATAGGTATCGGGCAATCTGTACCTGATTCCACCAACCCTTAAGAGCAACATCAACACAATAATAAGAACAGAGGTGGCGAGGACAACCACGGGTCTGGTATGTAGCACGCCATTCAGTATTAATTCCCTGAGTATGGATACTATAGAGATCTCCACCATTGTATCTATGGCAACCCTGTGGTACTGAAGATAGATTATAAGCAATCTTACCACCTCGATAAGGATGAAAACAAACATTATCTCTGAAATTATAAAGGCAATGTCTGTCTTCTCACTATAAATGTTTTCTGCAAGATTGTAAATGGTTTTTCCTATGAATACAAATGTAACAAATACCAGTCCGATAAGGATGATATCAAGGGTGATCTCCACATACTTCCTGATCAGACTGTGAATCCAGAAATAAAACTCAGGTTGCCTTTCCCTTTGCATGATCTCAGACAATCTCATCCTCCCTGTAATTGAATATTCTTCTCAACCCAGAATCCACCCCTGCTGAAATCTTGTACTTGCTTTGCTTAAGCACTACTATGAAATCTTTCGACTTTTGATTACCCTCACATGTTTTATTATATCCCAAATACATCGGTAAGATTCAGTAGAAGTTTGCCAAGGCTTTATCATCAGCAACAGGTTATAAATCTGATCCCTCCCGGATGGGAGGGATCAGATGGAAGGAAAACCCTTCTTGGAGAATCCACTCAGGCAGCCTTTACTTCTATCTTTTTCACGTTCCTTGAGCTTTCCTTGGTCTTTGGCAGTTTCAGTGTGAGAAGGCCGTTCTTGAATTTTGCCTCTATCTTGTCTCTGTCAATATTGTCAGGAAGAGGCAGTGTTCTGGAGAATGAACCGAATCTCCTTTCACGATAGTAATAATCCTTTCCCTTTTCCTCCTTTTCCTCCTTCTTTTCACCACGAATGGTTATGGCATCATCCTCAAGCAGCACCTCCACATCCTTTTCCTCAAGCCCTGGAAGCTCTGCCTTTATCAGATACTCCTTGTCATTTTCAGTGAAATCAACCCTCGGGCTGAAGTATCCTGTACGGCCTTCCCATGGCTCAATATCAAAATTACTCACAAACCTGTCCCAGAGGCTCTCCATCTCGTCAATGAGGCTCCTGAAGGGGTCCTCCCACCTTCTGATAGCAGAACGTTTCCTGAAAGGTACAATGTCCCTGATTGACATACACATCACCTCCTTTCAAGGTATTGAGTCCCTGAATCAGGACTCAGATATAACCTCGATCTTCTTTGCTTTCGCCTTTTCAGACTTGGGTAAAACCACCTTGAGCACACCATGATGGAAGCTTGCCTTTATATTTTCACTATCTATCTCATCGGATATGGTAAATCTCCTCTCATAAACCCTGTTCAAGGGATACTCGCTATGGCTCAGTCTGAATGTTCCTGGCACCTCAAAAGAGCCTGTTTCTGCCCTGATGTTAATCAGATTCTTTTCAAGTGTGATGTCAATGGTCTTTTCATCTGCATTGGGCATATCTGCGTAGAGAACAAACTCTGATGGATACTCGATGATATCCACATCAGGTATTATCTTTTTTATATTTTCTCTTGTTGTGGGTCTGGTCTCACTAACCTTCTCTATCTCTTTGGCTGCTACTGCCATGGTAACACCTCCTTTCTTAAGTGTTTATTGATGGTTATGCTGCCTCCACAGCTATCTTCTTTGGTTTCTCCTCCTCTGCCCTTGGAAGATTGATAGTCAAAAGCCCCTTTGAAAACCTTGCTTCTACCTTATCAGGGTTCACATTAAAGGGCAGCTTAATCGTTCTTGTAAACTCACCATGCCACCTCTCTTTCAGATGATACCTGCCTTCCTTTCCATCCTCTTCAGGCCTTTTGCCGGTGATCTTCAGATTCTTGCCCACCACTGTGATATCCACATCCTCGGGCTTCACACCGGGCATCTCCACCGCCACATATGCACCCTCGCCATTCACCCATACGTTTACAGGTGGATAGCCACCACTTACAGGAATGTCATTTGCACCAAATATCCTCTCCATCTCACGTTCGAGTTCCATAAGGGTCTTTCTCATTTCCTCAAACTCCTTCCATGGATCAAGATCCCTTGTTATCCTTACAATGTTATCCCATAACATAGCTTCCACCTCCTTTGTAAGTATTTCACCACCTCAAAAACCGAGGTGTAATCATTTGGTCCTATCTTATTCTCATTATGCTTTATATCAAATCGCATGCCAGTTCATGTTATTGCTGGAATTACAATGAGTTATAGAATCAGCCCTGCTGACACAATTCCTGAGTAGGTCATTCTGTCACTCTTTGGGGTATAACCTGGTAGGTCTTTTTGTCCTATAGGTCAGTATGTCACACTATTGGATATTGTATTGTTTCAATTTCCTTCTGATGGTTCTTACGCTTATGTTGAGTAGTTTTGCTGCCCTTGTCCGGTTACCATTTGTATATCTCAGGGTTTCTCTTATAACCATCTCTTCTATCTTATCAAAGGGGGTACCAAGTGGTATAAAAATTCCTGGCACATCAATTTGTGAAGGAGAGGGATTCCTGTGAAAGGTTTCAATGAACTCATCAAGATGTGGAAGTATGTGTACTGGAAGAACTTTGCTGGATTCCTGAGGAAGAAGCGTTGCAACCCTTGTCATCAGGTTTCTCAATTCCCTTACATTGCCCTTCCAGTAGAGCTTCTCCAGCAACTCTATCGTACCCGGGGAGAGCGTTGGATAAGGGGGTAAAAGCCCAAGTTCATTAAAGGCCCTTTCAAGAAAATAAAGGGCCAGCATTGGTATATCCTCTATACGCTCCCTCAAGGGTGGCAGATGTATCCTCAGCACATTGAGTCTGTAATACAGGTCATCTCTGAAAAGCCCTTCTTCTACATCCCTCTTGAGGTCTCGACGGGTTGCTGCAATCACCCTTACATCCACATTTATGGATTCCTCTGCTCCGAGGCGATAAATTGTGCCCTCCTCAAGCACTCTCAGTAGTTTTACCTGCAGGTGAAGGGGCATGTCTCCTATCTCATCAAGAAACAGTGTGCCTCCTGTGGCAATCTCAAACTTTCCCCTATGTGTACGAAGGGCTCCTGTAAAGGCACCCCGTTCATGCCCAAATAGTTCACCCTCTATAAGCCCATCAGGTATGGCACCACAGTTTATCGAAACAAAGGGTCCCTCAGCACGGGGACTCAACATATGTATTGCCCTGGCAACGAGCTCCTTTCCTGTTCCTGTCTCTCCTGAGATCAGAACAGTCTGATCAGATGAGGCAATACGGGGAAGATGGGAAAGCACCCTTTTCATCACCGGTGACCTGAAAAGCATATATGGCTTCAACTGGTGGACGTAAGGTTCAACAACTGTCAGGGATCTGCTGAGACCATTTCTTTCACCGTAAAATGTATCGAGGATCTCTGCAAACTTATAGGCATCCAGAGGCCTGATGAAAAAATCATCCACATCTGATAGCCCCTCGATTATAGCCTGTTCCCTCTGAAATGTATTGATATCAAAGAGCACAAAAAAGAGCCCCTTCGGCTTTGTTTTCTTGAAGGCATCGATAAGATACTGGCAGTTTGTATCACCCTGATAGAAGGAATAGACTACCACATTAAACTCCCCCCTGTTGAGGTATTTAAATGCATCATCAACCTCATTCAGTATCTCTACATTAGCCCCGTAATTCTCAAAGGCATCCTGGAGTGCCCTGGCAAAAAGGGCTTCTCTATCAACAATGAGGATATGCATTCTTGCAAGGGTCGTGGTGGCTTTATTTTCTTCCATATCTATTACCTTATTTAAACAGAGATACTGTGTGAGGCAAGAGCCTTATCAGGCACCAATCCCGTCTCTTTCATAATATTCTCTAACAAGACTATCTATTCAGAATATTATACAATAACAAAAGGAAGGCTTTGACGAAAATTGATATCAACAACAAGAATTTAAAGAAAAAAATGGCAGCCAGGTGGGGAAGGCCTGACTGCCAGCGAGAGGGGTTTGGGGGCTAAATCCTGTTTATTAATATAGTACATTACAATTGTGAAGAATTTATGAAGATATTGGATTGGTCGGGGCGAGCCGATTCGAACGGCCGACCTCTCGCACCCCAAGCGAGTGCGCTAACCAGACTGCGCCACGCCCCGAATAGTTATTAAAGACTCTGGATAATTTTTCTGAGACGGCTTTTGATATGCTCTAATTTTTCCTGAGCACTATGGGATTGACTGACAGAATCTTCATCTATCTCAACAACTTTTAGATGGGGTTCCATAAATTTCTTTTTAACACCCTCAATTGTGTATCTCTCCTCATACAGAAGTCTCTTTATCTCAAAAATGGTCTCAATATCCTTCTTTACATAGAGACGCTGTCCTGAGCGGCTCTTTCTGGGTTTCAGAAAAGGAAATTCACTTTCCCAGTAACGAAGCACATAAGGCTCCACCTCGGTTATCCTGCTCACTTCACCGATCTTATAAAAGAGCTTTTCAGGGATATTCCTTTTTTTCTCTTTCTTAATCTTCTTTTCGGGTTTTATCATTTATATCTACACTATGTGGAGTTATAAACTTATTTGGCTTTTGCGTCCAGAAGGTTGCTTGGTCTAAAGGTAACCACTCTACGTGCTGTAATCTCGATTTCCTGGCCTGTACGAGGGTTTCGTCCGATACGAGGTGTCTTTTTTCTGACTGTAAAGGTACCAAATCCACTTATCTTGACACTCTCACCCTCTGAAAGAGTATCAATTATGGTCTTCAGAATAAGTTCTATAATCTCGTGGGCCTCCTTTTTGGGTAACCCAACCCTTTCAAATATCTCTTGTGCAAGGTCAGCTCTTGTCATCTCATCCTCTTACAGATAATTATATGAATTATCGACAGGATTGTCAAGCAAAAAATCGTTATTTTTCCTCTGGTTTTGGTTCAGGAGCCACCAGATTTATACTCTCTATGAGGGTTTAAAATCAATCCAGATATGATATAATTCATCACTAACTCAATAGATAAACAACAATGGCAAGGAAGGAAAGACTCGACAGGGTGCTGGTAAAAAGGGGCATGGCTAAAAGCAGAGAGCGTGCCAGGGCATTGATTATGGAGGGTAAGGTAGTTGTGGGAGGGGTGCCTGTTTACAAGGCAGGAACACTGATAGACCCCACAGCATCCATAGAGATAAAGGGCCAGGATATACCTTATGTCAGCAGAGGAGGTCTTAAGCTTGAGGCTGCACTCAGAGAATTCCACATCAATGTTTCAGGCAAGGTAGTAATGGATGTGGGAGCCTCCACTGGTGGTTTTACAGACTGTCTCCTGAAATCCGGAGCAATGAGGGTATACGCAGTGGATGTGGGTTATGGACAGCTTGACTGGGCCTTGAGAAATGACCCCAGGGTTGTTCCTGTAGAACGTACAAATATAAGATACATGGACAAAAATGAGCTTCCTGAAAAAGTGGACTTAGCAACCATTGATGTCTCCTTTATATCACTGTTGAAGGTTGTACCAAAGGTCATGGAATTTCTGAAGGAAGGAGGTGAAATTCTGGCACTTGTCAAACCCCAGTTTGAGGCAGGCAGGGGTGAGGTTGAAAAAGGTGGCATCATCAGAGATGAAAAAAAGAGGTTGCATATCTTAAATAAAGTGGTTGAAGGGCTCAAAGAATTGGGTCTTGAGATAAAGGGAACCTGTACCTCTCCTATAAAAGGACAGAAGGGAAATGTAGAATATTTTGTATACCTAAAAATGAGATAATCCATGTATAATAAATTGGTTTTTTTACTATACCCAAATATAAAATAAGTTCACATCAGAAAGTGCATGAAGATAAACTCATAGGGATCGACCTGTCAGTGGCCTCTGAAGAGGTGATCAGCCTGCTACTGGACGACCCTAATGATCCTTCCATCTTCCATGAAGTCTACAATGCAAACACGACCCGACCAGAGGTTTTAAAACTCCTGTATGAACACAGAAGAACACCCGAGGATCTGCGAAAAGAGGTCTCTTTATCACTGAATCTGCCTGTCAGGGCTGAAGGGGACCTGATCACCACAGCAGAGGCAGAAGAGGAAACTGAAGAGGCACAATTACAAAAGCACGAGAGTATTCTTAATAAAGTACAGAGGCTTTCGGTAGGAGAGAAGATACAGCTTGCTATAAAGGGTGGCAAGGAGATAAGGAATGTCCTTATCAGAGATCCTAATAAAGAAGTGGTACTCAAGGTGCTTGAAAATCCGAAGATTACCGAAACAGAGGTTGAAGCAATAGCAAGGAATCCGTCAGCACCTGAAGAGGCATTGAGGTATATCTCCAAGAAGAGAGACTGGATCAGACGATACAGCATAATCCTTGCTCTTGTCTCCAACCCCAAGACACCACCAGGGGTCTCTATGCCCTTTATATCACGCCTGAGGATGAATGATCTTGTTATTCTTCAAAGAAGCAAAAACATACCCGAGGCTGTTCGCAATGCAATTATACGTTACATAAAATTGAGGAAAAAGTAGCCATGAAGCCTGATATAATCAGAAAAACCACATGGGAAAAGGTTCTGAATTTCATAGCCACCACCGAGGAAAGAACCCCTTACCTGCTTATTGACAGAGACATTGTTGTAAAAAAGGCTCAGCTTATAGGTAAAGGTATCAGTAAAGCAAAGGTGTTCTATGCTGTAAAGGCACATCCCGATATAGAGGTTGTAAGGCTAATAGAAAAGTTAGGTCTGAACTTCGAGATCGCCTCTGAGGGAGAGCTTCGGATACTAAAGAATCTTGATGTATCGCCTGACAGGATCATTTCAAGCAATCCAGTAAAAACCCCTCATTTTATTAAAGAGGCCTATGAGTACGGGATCAGATATTTTGCCTTTGACTCTTATACCGAGGTGGATAAACTTTCTGTATATGCGCCAGAGAGTCTTGTTTATGTAAGACTCTCTGTGCCTAATGAGGGCAGTGAATGGCCTTTAAGTAAAAAGTTCGGTGTGGAGCCGGACAGGGCACTTTCACTACTCCTTTATGCCAGAGAAAAGGGTCTTAATCCTGTGGGAATCACCTTTCATGTAGGCTCTCAATGCAAAAACATCTATAACTGGAGTACAGCCATAGACAAGGTTATTCATATATGGCAGAATGCTGCTGATAAAGGAATACAACTCAGCCTCCTCAATATCGGTGGGGGTTATCCCATCAGATATACTTCAGATGTGATAGAGATTGGTGAAATTGAAAAACTCATTGACAGGGTTTTGAAAGAGAGGTTCTCAGAGCCACCCGAGATCCATATTGAACCGGGCAGGGCAGTAGTGGGAGATGCAGGAATATTTGTAACCTCTGTAATAGGGAAGGCAGAGCGAGGAGAGGAAAACTGGCTTTATATTGATGTGGGAGTCTTCAATGGCCTTATGGAGTCCATAGGTGGCATCAAATACTCCTGTGTAGTGGGAAGCAGGGCAGAGAAGAAAAAATGGATACTTGCAGGACCAAGCTGTGACAGCTTTGATGTAATTGACAGGGAGGTAATACTACCAGAGCCTGTTGTAGGAGATCATCTGCTTATACTATCGGCAGGTGCCTATACAATCTCATATGCATCTGAATTCAATGGCTTCCCCATACCAAGAACATTTATAATTTAGTAGAATCTCTTATTATCATCTATTTCTGAGATTCCCTGTTTGCTTGCTCTTTGTCACCTATCTCTAACCCTTTACAACACCTATTGGTCTCATCTTTGCAACCTTTCTTGAAATTCCTGCATTATGGACCACATCAACCACATTGGAGATATCCTTATATGCCTCTGACATCTCCTCTGCAAGGGTCTTTTTCCCGGCACTTCTGACTATAATCCCTGCATCCTCCATCTCACGCCAGATTGCCCTTCCCCGTGCCTGCTTTATAGCCTGATGTCTTGAAAGCAGCCTGCCTGCGCCATGACATGTAGAGCCAAAGGTTTCGGCCATAGCCTTATCAGTTCCAAGCAGCACATATGAAGCCCTTCCCATATCCCCTGGAATCAACACAGGCTGGCCTATGGTTCTGTACACATCAGGCAATTCAGGATGTCCTGGAGCAAAGGCCCTTGTGGCGCCCTTTCTGTGAACCACGAGTCTCCTCGTTTCACCGTTAATGGTATGGGTTTCTACCTTTGCAATATTGTGTGCCACATCATAGATCAGTTTCAACCCCAGGGCATTGGGTGAAATACCAAGGGTCTTCATAATGGCCTCTCTACACCAGTGGGTAATACACTGGCGATTTGCCCATGCATAGTTTGCAGCAGCCTTCATGGCAGCCATATAATCCTGTGCCTCAGGAGATCTGAAGGGAGCACAGGCAAGCTCTCTGTCAGGCAGTCTGATGCCATACTTCTTTACTGCCCGTTCCATTATTTCAAGATAGTCTGTGCATACCTGATGGCCAAATCCGCGGGAACCTGTGTGAATCATGACTGTAACCTGATTAGGAAACAGCCCCAGTTTGTCAGCAGCAGCCTGATCGTAAATTTCCTCCACATACTGTATTTCAAGGAAGTGATTTCCTGAGCCAAGGGTGCCCTGTTGAGCCACACCTCGTTCATAGGCCCTGTCGGAAATTACAGAAGGATCAGCACCTTCAAGGGCTCCGCCAGACTCTGAAAGCTCAACATCTTCCCTTTCACCCATACCATGCTCAACTGCCCAGATCGCACCTTTCCTTATAATCCTCTTTTCATCCTCTTTTGTGAGTCTAAGTTTGCCTTTGGAGCCAACGCCTGATGGAATTTCTCTATAAAGGACCTCCACGAGGTCCCTTATTCTGGGAAGCACCTCATCACGGGTGAGGTTGCTTCTCAGAAGACGAACACCTCAATTTATGTCGTAACCCACACCACCAGGAGAGATAATACCTTCGTCAAGATCAAAGGCAGCTACTCCACCAATTGAAAAACCATATCCTGTATGAACATCAGGCATTGCAAGGGATGCCTTGACTATCCCTGGCAGGGTTGCCACATTGGCAACCTGTTTTACAGAGGCATCCTCAAGATGTTTCTCCAGTACAGTGTCTGTGTATATAATACCTGGCACCCTCATCCCTTCAACAAATCCCACAGGAACCTCAATCCTGTTTGCATCTATTCTTCTTGTGCCTGCTACCATGACCACCACCTCCTTAAATGTCAAAGATTACTTCTGCTCTCCAGATGCCATTTCTCTTCTCGATCTTGAGATTATGGTAAGTAGCAGCCTTTAAAAGAAGTCCCCGTTCATGACGCTCAGGGTCAAAATCCTCACCATTTATTATTGCCTCTATACGATTTTCTGTAAGGGATTCTATCTTTACTTCCCTTCCAATAAAGCCGTAGGTATCGAACTGGAATATAATCTCATTCAGCCAGCCTACAAACAGTCCATCAAGGGATTCACTGTAAACATTAACATTTATGCTTTTCTCTGGCTTTACTCTGGAAAGATCTGTGATAAGACTATAAAGCCCGACTGCTCCATTTATGAACAGTTCTTCAAGGGTTTCACCGTGGACCTTTAAACCTACGTCGCCTGATATATCTAAAACTTTGTAACTGGGTTCTTCCATCCTTATATTAAAATGATACCATTAAAGGATAAAGAAGTCAATAATTTAAAACTCAGGAGTTTCCCAAATTTTAAAAACAGATAAAACTCCGTAGACATAACATACATAGCAGTGCCATGGTGGAGTCTTCACTCATTCTCAGTAGCCATCCATGGCTACTTCCGAGGGAATTTTGCGATTTGCCAGAGCTTTGAGGGGCATGGCCCCTCAAACTCCCCGGAGTATCACTGCTGTCCAAAAAATTCTATGAAGAAGAAAGGCAGGGTGCCGAAGAAAAATAATGCCCACACCTTTGAAAATAAAAAATCCTTCTGAAACAAGAGCGGCCGAGA
>JAADHP010000007.1 GCA_013151785.1 Nitrospirota bacterium
GGTGCTGAAGGTGAAAACTTAATGGAATTTGTCGTTATTGCAAGATCAGGAAGCCTCAGAATCCTCAGTGTTGTAAAGGCATCATTGTCATCCTCTTTTATCTCAGGAATAAGATTATCCGGATCCACCCGGACATAGATTATCCTTTCACCTGAATCCGTGATATTCTGCCACTCTATGGAGACCTCTTTCGTTTCACCTGGAGACAGAGAACCGATCGTCCTGGTACCAAGGGAAACACCATCCTTTCCAGGGGTACCCATAAAGAAAGCCACGTTTACATCTGATGCCGGGGAAAATCCGTTGTTTTTGATCTTCACAGATATTATTGCATTGCCCAACTCCTCTGCAGGACTTGGTGTAATCACTATATCCCTGTAGGATACTGACAGGTTGGGCTTTGTTGATTCCTCCACAGTGAGGTATGCTGTAGCCCTGTTGTTGTCTTCTGAAATCTCTGTGAATGCATCAAAGGGGTCTACTTCCACCGTCACAGGGATGTCGGTGCCTGCCCGGTCGGCCTTCCAGGTATATTCATGGGTGATGGTTGTCCCGGCAGGAATATCCACGGTCAGGGTGGCTATTTCATATGGAGCATCAGGGTCATCAATAAAATATCTCAACTGTACATTATATGCATCTGTCGTGCCTCTGTTTGTGATCTTTGAAGTAATGGTTACATTATCAAACATACTTACAGTACTCGCAGACAGAGAGATGTCACCGGATAATATCTCAAAATCATGTGTTGATTCAGGATAGAGTATCTTTGTAGCAGAGTTGTTCTGTTCGTTTGACTCCTTTACAGCCCCATCAGGGTCTACCACTATGTAATAAATATGCTGATTTCCATCCTTGATATCCACAGAGAAGGTCACTTTTGTTGATGCCTGTCCTGCAATGGCTACAACCTGTTCTGCCACCTTGGAGGCATCATTAATAGTTCCTTCTTCATAAAGGACCACCCTTGCCCGGGACACATCGGTTCTGCCGAGGTTCCATATTACCGCACTGATAACCACATCTGACGGAAGAGTTGTCACAGTTGATGGAGTGAATGTTATATCATCGCTCTTTATGGACAGATCAGGATCAACCGTGGCCTTCCAGACTGCTTTTATTGCAAGCGCTGTCTGATATGGGCTCTCATACCAGCTACCACTGCCTGACTGGTTGCTCAGGATATAGTTCAATCCCCTGTTTGTTATATCCGTGGATATATCAAACTCTCTCAGTGTAAGTACTGTCAGAGCAGTATCATAGACCGTACTCGGACTGTTTCCAAAACCACCGTCAGGGTTCTGGTGTTCCAGAAGCCAGGCGATTCCTCTCTCTATCCGGTCATCCAGCTGGTATTCCTGTCTGTACCTGTTAAAGGCCATGAGCACATTTGTGGTCACCTGTATGGTACTGCCTTCATCATTACTACCCCAGCCTCCGTCACTGTTCTGCACTGATTTTAGATATTCAATGGCCTTCAGGATGACCTCGTTATCTCTATAACCTGACAGCGCCAGGGCACTTAAGGCAAAGGATGTATCCATGGGGTTACTGGTATAACTATCATTACTTCCCCACCCACCATCACTGTTCTGTCTGGAAAGAATCTCCTCTATTAGTTGAGTTACATCCCTGCCAGCATCCGCAAAGACCTCTGCCTTTCTTGACAGGTAGTCCATGTTGCCTGATTCAACATTATCAAGCCACTGGAGTCCCCTGTTGTAGTTTTCTCTGGCAATCTCAAAGTTCTTCAGTGCAAGCACAACCTCCGCTGTATCCCTGTCTGTGGTCTGCTCTATGGCAACCCAGCTACCATCAATCTCCTGATGGGTGATCAACCAGTTAACACCATCTTCAATATCTGGAGGAAGAGTTCTTGGCCTGGTCTCAGGTGGAGTTATGCCGGGATTCTCCGGAATCTCCTCTTTCGGTATCACATTAACATCTATCAAGCCCTGCCCGTCAGTAAGGACAGAGAATCTTGTTATCCATTCATCTCTTAAGTCTTCTAATTCATATACCTCATCCCCTCTGAAGGTGCCTGGCAGAGTCACAAGGATAAAGGCTATCCTGAATGACTTCTGGGAGTTTGAGGCGTCAGGTATCCGCTCCCCCTCCACTGCAATAATATCATCTATTGTGATATACCGCGGCTGTCCTGTGATAGTAACACCCTTTTCAGGAAGTTGAGCAGGATCTATGGACGGATTCTCTATTAAAAGCATCGGGGGCACCTGGTCTTTATCAATAAAGCCTATAAGATACAGATCAAGGGGGCTATAATATTTTCGTGTACTGACAGATGTAAAGGTTCCGTCTCCATTGTCCTGCCAGTCATTTCCGTAAAGTACAGAGCCATCCGTATCAAGGAGATAGCTCCAGTGAGAGGCATCCTTGCCCAGAAGTGCTGTGCTGACATTACCATCCTCATCCATAAATCTTACATATGCAGCCCAGCGGTGGAGTAATTCATGTGAGAGATTGGTAAGGGTCTCCTCAAAACCCGCTTCCAGGGGATTGGTTTCAATACTACTGATATTGCCCATATCAATAATTCCCTGAAGCCTGCCATCACTGCCGTAAAGGCCTGAATTATCAAATATCTCCTGTCCTATCCCTTTTGTATCATTCTTTATGGGATGATAGAATGCCCTTGTATCAGGTGCGGGCATCTGAAAATCAAAATTAGTAAAGATCACCAGAAAATCATACTCATCCTTATGAAGCCTGAAGAATTCTTTTGCTATTGCCTGGCGTGGCCCTTCATTCAGCGTGCCATCAGAAAGCCTGGCATCATAGTTGCCTTCCACCTCCATGACCGTGATGTTGCCATAGTCATCAATGGTCGTGGCTGTAAAATCAGAGGCAACAACTTGCCGAGGATTAAACAGAAAAATCAGAAATAAAAAAGAAAATACAAAAATTAATTTCAGGGCACCACTGTCCGACAAAAATTTCTTGTAAACACTTATAATATTTAAAAATATATGTTGCTTTATATCAACAATCTGGATCTTCTTGTCACCCTGAACTTGATTCAGGGTCTCATAAGTCTTTGTTTTATCAAGATGCTGAAACAAGTTCAGCATGACATTTTTACCATACTCTACTGATTTCAGGGTATTAATGAAAGTCTCTGACATCCTCCCTCCTTATT
>JAADHP010000039.1 GCA_013151785.1 Nitrospirota bacterium
TCTTATTGGAATAAGTCTTACATTCCTTCTTACAGGAACAATCATTGGTATAAGCATCTCCATGATGGAAAACAACTATAAAACACTTATGCTTATAAATCAGAACCTCCTCGAAAGAACAGAGTGTATAAACAGTGTTACTTCCTTAACAACCGAGTTCACAGGAAAACTCAAAAAAGAAGAGAGGAAATCTCTGGACCAACCAAAAAATATCATCAAAAGGTGCTTGGGATGTCATAAAAACAAGCCTGTAGTGGTGGAGATCAGAAAGCTTCAGTCTCAGTTGCACAATCTGCTGAGATTGAATCTCTCAAGAAATAGCCCTGTCAAAATGAGCAATATTAATACGGACAGGATAGACTCCCTGTATAATACCATATTCACAATTAAAGACTTTGCCGAAAACTCCTTTTATTCTGTAAACAGTCAGTTACAGGGCTACTTCCTTAACCTGAAAAACAACATGCAGGTTACAAAAAGGCTTTTCATATTTTCCATGCTACTAAGCATATTCTCCATTATTGCCCTATCTATTATAGTCCGTAAAAGAATCACAGAGATTCAGAAGGACAACGAAGAGAAAAGCCGGGTGATACAGGAATGGGCAAACCAGTGGCAGCAGATCTTTGATTCCATGGCTGATATGGTTGCAATAGTGGACGAAAAGTGCTCAATAGTCAGTGCAAACCAGGCCATGCTCAGGACATTTAAGGACAGTATCATAGGAAAAGACATCTGCAGCATCCTTAAGGTCTCCTGCAGCATGAAGAACGAGGCAGAGCCCTTTGCACATGAGGTGTCAAGGCTTCTACATTTCAACAGCAGGGTCTACTCATTCAAGGCCTATCCCCTTACCAGTAGAAAAAGGGGACACATACTGGTTTTAAGAGATATAACAAAGGAATACGAACTTGAAAGAAGGACCATGCAGGCAGAGCAACTTGCAGCCCTCGGACAGTTGACAGCCTGTATTGCCCACGAGATCAGAAATCCCCTAACAGGAATAGTTGGTTATGCTGAAATCCTGATGTCTCACCAATTGGATAGCATTACCTCGGAATATATAAAAAAGATCTACAATTCAGCCAACAGGATCAACGCCGTGGTGGAAGACATGCTCTTTTATGCAAAAAGCTCCAGGTTGAGAAAGGTTTCCGTTGATCTCAATGAAGTCATTAATGAGGCCATTGACGAACTATCAGATTGCTTCAATACAGAAAGGGTTAATTTCATCAAAAACTACTCAAACCTGCCACAGTTATCTCTCGATAGAGAATTAATTAAGATTGTTATCAGCAATATCTTATGCAATGCTGTACAGGCGATACTCACATCAGGTACAGGGGATACCATCTCTATAAACACCTCTAAGGGTAGAGACTTCATAAGGATTACGATCAGGGATAATGGGCCTGGAATAAAGGAAGAGAATTTGAACAAGATATTCGATCCATTCTTTACTACAAATACAACAGACAAATGTACAGGATTGGGAATGTGGATGACCTACAACTTTGTCAAGGCCCACCAGGGTGATATATGTGTTAATAGCAAACCAACTCAGGGAACCGTCTTTGATATCAGACTTCCTCTGAAAGAGATGCCAGATATACAACAGTATGATAAAGGATAGACATCTGTGTCTGAATCTGAATACTGAACTGGTTGTTCCACATCTGTCTGAAATAAACACTAATGGGAAGCATTGCTGTCCAACAAAATTTAGTAATGAAGAAAGAGAGTCAGGGTACAATAGATACAGTGAGCACTAAGCAGTGAATGAGTAGATGGGTTGATGAGTGAATGAGTTGATGGGTTGATGAGTGAATGAGTTGATGGGGTAGTAATATTCTGCATGGGGCTTCTTCACCTTTCTTTTGTGCACTGATGAGCTGGCTTAAAGTGGAACACTAAAAACCATCAGATACCTTTCGAACATGCATTACCCTCTGAATCACTGTAATATGTGTAAAGATGCAGAGCACCCAGAGAACAGGTATAAAATATCCAGTAAGGCATGCAAAGGCCGTTAAAATAACACGTTCAGGTCTTTCCATCAGCCCTGTGTGGCAACTTATGCCAAGGGACTCTGCACGGGCCCTTGCGTAGCTTATAAGAAGTGCCCCCACCAGGGTAAAGAGACTTAGATATACACCTGTCTTTTGTCCCTGAAGATACATATACAGCGCTATGGCAAGGAACACAACAGCGTCAGAGTATCTGTCAAGGACAGAGTCAAGGAACGCCCCGAACTTTGTTACAAGCCCATTGGTTCTTGCAACAATACCATCCAAAACATCAAAAGCACCTCCCAGGAGTATAATAAATCCACCAGCTACAGGATCATAAGCCACAATTGTAATAGCACCAATAACAGTAATTATGAATCCTGTAATGGTGAAAAAATTGGGGGTAAGCCTGATTCTCTTGGCAATTGGCTCAAGGGGTCTGTCTAAAAAATGTCCGAATTTTGCACTTATCATGGTTATTCAATCGGGATCTGCCTTGATTTAATCTGCTTTTTGGGTAATACTATCTTCAGAACCCCGTCCTTTATGGTGGCATTTATGTTTTCTCTATCCACTGTCTCAGGTATGAGAAATGACCTCTGGAATAAACCACAACTACATTCTAATCTGTGGTACTTCCCTGGCTTCTTTATGGCTTCACTATAAAGTAGCCTGTATCCCTTTATTACAAGAATGTCGTCCTCCACACTGATCTCAATATCTTTATCTGTTATACCAGGAAGCTCAGCCTTTACAACAAAATCATCCTCTGTCTCATAAACATCAACACGTGGATACCATGCAACCGTCTCGTTGCAGACCAGACCAGAGTGGGACAGTACATCCTCAAAGAGTCTGTTGCCCCGTTCATGAAAAGAGGAGAGGTCTTTACCTATGTCTTTCCTTCCTTTCATAAGACTCGATTATAATGCACTACAGTGCATCTGCATGAACTCTTTTGAATTTATTCTTTCAACTACATTATAGTTTATATGAGCATGAATAAGTTCCTCAAGCACTGAAAGCAACCGGTCATTCACCTTTATTCTTTTCAGTATAACAGGTTCTATTCTTGACAGATACTGATACAAACTATAAACAGAAGGATCAAATACAATAAATCTTTCACTGGTATCCACGTGTTGAT
>JAADHP010000033.1 GCA_013151785.1 Nitrospirota bacterium
TTTTATGACAACTATATAAGCCAGACAGATGGTGTCTGTTACCAGTGTCACACGGATACGGGTTCCTATCAGTCAGGAGGGCTTGTAAACCGCAGCTACAGTTTCAGGGCTGGAGGCTGGACCTCGGATACCCTGAATGACATCCTTGAGGCATTTTCTTTTACCTCACCTGGCAGTTCCCACAATCTTGATGATATAAAAAACTTTATAGCGGGAAAGTGGAATTACACTACAGATGACAATCCTTGCCTTGCCTGTCATAATCCCCATGCTGCCACTGGTGACCCTGCCAATCAGCCCAACAGTCCCAAGACCTCCTCGAACAGGGGATATCCAATATCTCGGCCATCACAACACAGCAAAGATAATAATGCCTGGGGTGTATGGGGTGATGGTGCTGGTGAGAAGATGAGTGACTATACACCTAATTACCAGGCCCCTTATAGATACAATTCCACCACTACCTATGAACCTGATGGCTCAACCACACAGGATGGTTCCAATCTGACGGACATCGTCTCTTTCTGTACGGATTGTCACAATACCACCAATACGATATACAGCACTACCCTGGGAAGAAATCTTAGAAGCATCGACTGGACCAACGAAAAGCATGGTCTTGCTGATGGAACAACCGCGGTCAGCACTGATAACCCCTATGGAAGCGTAATCGGAAAGGTACTTGCCTGTACCGATTGCCACGAGCCTCATGGCTCTCCGAACCAGGTCCTCCTGAGACCTGAGGTAAACGGAGGTATTCTTACATCCAATATTACGACAATAACCTCCTCGGATTGTAGTGCTCCTTATTCTGACCATAACAAGGAGATTGGATATCTCTGCCAGAGGTGTCACAAGGATGATTACGACTTCAATACTTCCTGCCAGAAGAACAGGTGGTACTATGTCCATCACAGCAGCAGTTCAGGCGACCCTCCCTATAGTGCATGGAGATGCTGGTCATGTCATAGTAGCGGAGGAGGCATGGGAGGAGGCTGCAATGCAGGTGTAACAGCTAACAACTGCAATTGTTGCCATTACCATGGTTCTTCAGCAGGTGGTCGAAAGACCTTTTAGTATTGAAAACAGACCTTGTTGCTTCATAATCCTACCCTCCTCAGGAAGCAATAGGAAAATCAAAAGTGCATTAACAACCCTATACGAGTAGAATGCGGGATACAGGTATAATATTTGCTTGCCTTACTATAGGTAATCACTATAAATAGTTGGCTTTATATAAAAAACCTTTTTGTATCAATGATATATATCTGCTTAAACTAATGATTCCTGCGTGATATTACACAGTGTAGTGTGAAATAACACAGGAACATACAACTTATGATAATTCAAGAGAGTTTTAAATGCAAAAGGAAGGTGATAAGAAATGATACAAGGGTACAAAGGAGGAAATAGAGAAATGGGAGAGAGGGTCAAAAAAAGGCCGATTAAAGGGATATCATCGGGGGTGGTGCTTACAATATTTATTATTTTCGGAATCATAGGAACTATAACAGGACAGGCATATGCAGCAGAGTATTTAGGAAAGATAGACGCTTCGGCAGTGGATGCAGGATCTTCAGGGAGCCTTGCAGTAGGCCCTGATGGGACAATCTATGTTGCAGATGGGATGAAGAATCATATTTTGAAGTTCGACAGGACATGGAGGTATCTGGGGGATATACCCTATGAGGGGGTTTCGGCAGTTGAAGTAGCCCGGGATGGTACCCTTTATATTGGCAGAAACAAGAATGCCTCGGTAGCAGTGTACAAAAATAGCTCTATAACCGGTTACATTGGTACAGGAGAGCTTGAGTCGGTAAATGATATCGGGATTGATGATCTTACAGGTGATATATACGTGGTGGATAATAAAGCCAACCTGGTAAGGATATATGACTCAGCTGGAAACTCCAAAGGTGCATTAGATGGACTTTATATGCCAGTGGGTGTGGCTGTGGCAGGAGCTGAGGTCTTTGTTATTGATACACCTCTGGTAGATGATCCATCTAATTCAGGTACCAAAACCACAGGGGCAAGGGTAAGTGTTTTTGACAAGTCAGGCAATCTTTTAAGAAGCTTTGAGGACTGGGAGGGTAATGGAGGGCATCTGTTCAGGCCCCAGGACATCGAGGTGGATAGTTCCGGGAATATTTACATTCCAGATGGGTATTTTCTCTCTGTAGTTCAGTATGACAGTGCAGGGAATTTTCTTGGCGAGATAAAATCTGCTACAGAGCAGATGTTGATACCAAGGTCAGTAGACCTATCACCTGGTGAGAACAGACTTTATGTATCATCAAACACTACAAAAAGCATTCTTGTTTTTGCACTGGACGGTACAGTAGGGATGCAGGTAAGTCCACTTTCAATGAGTTTTACAGCACAGGCAGGTACTGACCCTGCTGCTCAGGGATTAAACATAACAAACACTGGCACAGGCACTATGAATTATGTGGTAGAGTCGTCAGATAGCTGGATAACAGTGGATACAGGCAGTGGAACAGTGGCAGGGGGTGCAACAGCCACTGTGATGATAGGAATAAATACCGTGGGGCTGAATGAGGGGTTATACAATGGATCTATTACGGTAAGAAACGATGCAGGCACAATGGAAACAGTGAGTGTGATACTTGATTTAAAGGCACCTCCCAAACTTGTGGTGAGTCCTCGGTCACTTACATTTGATTATACGATCGGTGATACATTACCATCCAACCAGCCTGTCACCATTGCCATACAGAACGATCCCGCAGGTGCATATAGCTGGAGTGTAAGTAGCAAAGACAGTTGGGTTAATATAACAGCATCATCAGGTTCTGGAGATACAGTGACGCAGGCATTGGTAGGTGTAGATGTAACAGGCTTTGTGGCCGGCACATATACGGGTCAGGTAGTGATAGATGCTCCCGGGGTTGAAGCCTCGCCAGCAATTATAACAGTTACGTTAAACGTATATTCAATCGGTTCAATTCATGTAACCAGCAATATAGCAGAAGCAAGCTTCACGATAGAGGGGCCCGGTGGAGTAACCTACACCGGAAGCGGAATGGACTGGAGTATAAGCAATGTAGCAGACGGAAGCTATACAATAGTTTATAATGATGTATCAGGATACAAGACACCTCCTTCTGAAACAAAAACACTCAGTGGTGGAGG
>JAADHP010000088.1 GCA_013151785.1 Nitrospirota bacterium
CAGGAAAGGGACATGAGGATTACCAGGAGATAAAAGGTGTGAGATATAAATTCAATGACAGAGAGGTACTTGAAGAGGCAATTGATTCATTGAAGGAGGCCGGTACATAGATGGCTTTGTACTCCCTCACAGAGGTGTTGGAGGCAACAGGGGGCAGGCTTCTTTTAAAAGGGGCAGAGACCTTTACAGGTATATCCATAGATTCCCGGACCATAAAGGAGAATGAATTGTTTATTGCACTAAAGGGAGAGCGTTTTGATGGTCATGATTTTCTTGAGCAGGCTCTGAATAAAGGCTCCGGTTCCCTTGTTTCCATACCACCTGTGATTTTCTACAGAGGGAAAAGCATTATATATGTGAATAATACCCTGAAGGCACTTCAGAACATCGCACGCTACAGAAGACTGAGCAGGAAAACAAGGGTGATAGCGGTTACAGGCAGTAATGGAAAGACCACTACAAAAGAGATGATTGCCAGGATACTTTCCTGCAGATATACTGTTCTTTGTAACAGGGGTAATCTTAATAATCAGATAGGACTTCCATTGTCGCTGTCTGAATTGGATGGACAGGAAATGGTGGTCCTTGAGATGGGAGCAAGCAGGCAGGGTGATATTGACGAGCTGTGCCAGATAGCCCTGCCGAATGTAGGCGTTATTACCAACATAGGACCCGCCCATCTCGAGGGCTTTGGATCATTACAGGGAGTGCTGGATACAAAGACAGAGTTGTTGAGGTATGTGGAATCACTGATTATCAATTACGATGACCCCATGCTGAGAACAGTTCCTCCCGAAAGACTCAAGGATAAAAGGATCATTACATTTGGAATCAAACATAACGCCCATATAAAGGCGGATTGTATAGAGTATGGAGAGAAGGGTATAGATTTTTCAGTCCACATAAAGAGTAAAGACAGTTTCAAAATACATCTTCCCCTCTACGGGTTGTTCAATATATACAATGCACTTGCAGCCGTCGCAGTGGGGTTATTATATGACATACCTGTAGAGGAAATGAGCAGGCAACTGGGTTCATTTAAAGGTGTTCCCATGAGAGTGGAGATCGAGACCCTTAAGGGAGCCATGGTAATAAGTGATGTATACAATGCCAATCCCGTTTCAATGGAGGAGGCATTAAAGGAACTGGTTCGTCTGAAAAAGAGACGTGCCATAGCTGTTCTGGGTGATATGCTTGAGCTTGGTGCTTATGCTGAGGCTGCCCACAGGGAGGTGGGCAGGCTAATAGCCACTCTATCTGTTGATGTGGTAATCGCGGTAGGCAGTTATATGAAATATATGAAAGAGGAATTAAATGGTAAGGGAAGCAGAATTGAATTCTATCATGTTGACAGTCCTGAGGAGGCAAAAAAGATACTTATGAATATTATCAGAGAAGGAGACACAGTGCTTGTGAAGGGATCAAGGGGCATGAATATGGAGAGGGTACTGGAGGCCTGATGTTATACCAGTTGTTATATGGACTCCATGAGTATTACTTTCCCTTCAATGTGTTCAGGTATATTACCTTCAGAACAGCTATTGCCGTTATTACTGCATCATTGTTAACCTTTATCCTTGCACCCTATGTTATTAAGAGATTAAGAAGACTCAGCCTTACACAGCAGATAAGAGATGATGGTCCACAGACGCATCTGTCCAAGGCTGGCACTCCTACCATGGGTGGAGTGCTTATACTCTTAAGTATTGTTATTACTGCACTGCTATGGATGGACCTTAAGAATCCTTACACCTGGGTCCTGATTGTAGCCACAACAGGTTTTGGTGCTATAGGTCTCTGTGATGATCTCCTTAAGATAAAGAGGGCAAACCATAAAGGGCTGAGACCATGTTACAAGTTTCTGGCTCAAATATTGCTTGCGGCAGGCATAAGTCTCTTTCTATTGAAGGTTCCATATGATCCCTATAGCACGAAGCTCAGTGTGCCATTCTTCAAGAGATGGCTCATTGACCTGGGGATATTCTATCTGCCTTTTGCAGTGTTTGTAATTGTAGGATCCTCCAATGCAGTAAATCTTACCGATGGTATTGATGGTCTTGCCATCGGACTTGTGGCTATAGCTGTGCTCGCAAATGGATTGCTTGTATACATCAGCGGTCATGCAGGACTGGCCAGGTATCTGCAGGTTCTGTATCTTCCCATGACAGGAGAACTGACGGTTTTTTGTGGTGCCATGTTTGGTGCATCCATAGGATTTCTCTGGTACAATGCCTATCCGGCTGATGTGTTTATGGGTGATGTGGGATCACTGGGGCTTGGTGGTGCCCTTGGTGCCCTTGCTGTTATTACGAAACATGAGATCGTTCTTGCAATCGTAGGTGGTATATTTGTGATTGAGACTGTGTCGGTAATCCTGCAGGTTCTTTCATTCAAACTCACAGGTAAAAGGATTTTCAGGATGGCTCCTATACACCATCACTTCGAGGTGAAGGGATGGCCTGAGCCCAAAACGGTCGTAAGATTCTGGATAGTGGGGATACTACTTGCCCTGTTGAGTCTGTCAACATTAAAGATAAGGTAATAGAGGAGATGTTCGGAAAAAATACTATTGTAAGGGATATGGAAGAGATAAAGAATTTCAAGGACAAAAAAGTATTGATTATAGGCATGGGGCTGAGCGGGGTGGCTGCTGCCAGGTTGCTGTCCGATTTTAATGCAGATGTCAGAATAACGGACAGCAGGGATGAACTGGAGCTTGTGGAGAACATAATGCAGTTGCCCGAGGGTGTAACAATAGAAACAGGAAGACATTCCTCTGTCATGGTTGACGGAGTTGATATGGTTGTAGTCAGTCCCGGTGTTAGTCCTGACAATCCGATTGTTACAAAAGCGCATGAGCATAACATCCCTGTTATAAGCGAAATAGAACTGGCATATCGTTTTACTGCTGAAATATCATGGATTGCCGTAACAGGAACAAACGGTAAATCCACTACCACAACCCTTATAGATCTGATACTGAGAAGAGCAGGATACAACATAATAACAGGTGGAAATATCGGAATGCCTCTTTGTGGAGTCATAAAAGACTATCATTCCAGTAATTCCAAAGAAGGAGTTGACTATATAGTATCTGAAAT
>JAADHP010000183.1 GCA_013151785.1 Nitrospirota bacterium
CCTTATCTATAGGTACAATATTTTCCCATAATCTTTCTATAAGCTGCAGGTCTGGATTACCCTTGGAGGCCTCTTTTTTCATTATCTCCATTATTGACAGGACACCCTCAATAAGGTCACTGAGTTTCTGGAAGAGTTCAACATAATACTCTCCTGATTCCTCTAAGACCGAATAATCGCTATAAAGATTGAGCTTTTTTATCACATGTTCTGCAATACTATCAGGATTTGGGAATCCTTTTCTATCCAATACAACCTGCCATGTCTTTCTGTAAATATGACTGAACAATTCCTCACTTTTCAGGGCTCTTCTGATAAGCGGTCTATAGGAGATGAGCCCATCGTCATCAAAATAGGACTCATACACCTGTATATCTTTAAAAATACCTTCCTTTAAGAAAGCCGAGACGCTTCCATCTTTTAGTATATTTTTGACCAGTTCAAAAACAGCCTCGGGTGTTATAGTCTTTTTACAGACATAATCACTGCAATTTGATTGGAAACTACAGGGATAACATGGGATATCAGCTGTGACCACATAATGTCCATCACCATAGGGACCTGTCTCTCTGAAGTGAACCGAGGCAAGGGAGATATCAACCACTGTTGTTCCCACGGCTGTTGCAATATGTAGAGGCCCGGTGTCATTACTTACCAGCAAGTCAGCTCGTTTCAACAGTGCTGTCAGTTCCATAAGGTTGGTTTTTCCGATCAGGTTAATGGTTTTTGCCCCTGTCAGGTCTTCAAATCTTTCTCCAAACCCGCTCTCACTGGATGAGCCTGTGAGCAGAATTGTAGCATCCAGGTGATGTGATATAATATCTGCCAGAGAGGCAAAATTCTCAACAGGCCATCTTTTATCTTCTGCACTGGCTCCAAGCTGGAAGGCAATCAGATATTCACCCTTGTTTAATCCATTCTGTTTCAGGATATCCTCAGCCCAGGCATTCATTTCATCTTTTACAATCAGATGAAGTCCTTTGTTTTCAGGCAAAACCCCGGCAGACTTTACATGCATATCACAGAGGTGAAAGGGATTAATGTTTCTTGAGGGTATTACATTAAAGAGATACCTGATCCAGGGATGCCTTTTCATTGTATAACCTTCTCTGTCAATGCTGAGTCCCCTAATTTCTTTTGCTCTTATCAGGGATGTTATTATTGCACTTGAGGATGAATGAGTAAAGTTGATAACCAGGTCATACTCCCTGTCATTTACATTGTGAAGAACCTCCCATATATAACTGTATGCCTCAAGGATCCTGTTATTATCAAGAAGATTTATCACTATCCTCTTGTCCAGATGAAAGTATCGGTCTATAAAGGGCAGATAATTGCATATCTCCTTAAAGGCAGTATTGACAAGCAGAGTGATTCTCACTCCGGGATACTTTTCCTTAAGCCCCACTATTGCAGGGGTGGTCTGAATAAGATCACCCATTCTTGTAAGATTGATGATCAATACATCCTGCATAATCTATGGCCTTGCATATTGATTTTTCACCTCGTTCATAAATAGAAAAATCTTTTCAGCCTCTGAAAGATCACCTTCACTGTCTCTGATGTGTTCAATGATTTCTTCAAAGGTTACCCGTCCTTTATCTTTCAGTTGTTTGAAGAATTCCTTCAACTCGTTGTTGTATCCATTTGATTCCATTATTTCGTCAACAAAAATCTCCTTCTCTGTCCAGGCTGGCAGATTAAAATCATGTCTCATTATGAAATCTATCATTTCTTCTAATCTGATTTCATAGGTGTGTTCTTTGAGCACCCTCCTGTAGCCAGCCTCTGCAATCTCAACTCTTTCCTCTGGATGGGACAGATAATAATCAATCTTTTTTCTCAGTTCATTCAGGGATTTAAAGGTCTCTATCTCCTTGCCAATATCAAAGAACTCAGATAAAGATTCTCTCGTATCAACAAGCTGAAATGCCCTGGATGCCGCGATCTCAAAGGTTCTCGGATTGATGAAGTCTCCGAAAGGATCTACCCCGCTGTGTACTGCAGAAGAATGGAGATTTATATTTATCTTTGAGGCATTGAATATCTTTACAATATCCTCTGTGCTGACACGCCTTCCCTCCCTCTGTATAACTCTACCCAGCGGGGAATTAAGGTCCCATTCATTACCCCATATCTTCAGATCATAGTCGATAAGACCTGTGAAGAATTCACGCCTGTTCTTGTATCCTGCACCCACAAAGGAGACATCACTTCCGTACTCCTTGATTTCATCTTCTGTTAATTCAAGGGGTCTGTGCACATCTGGCGATGCGGCCAGTGGGAGGTAATGGACAGGTTTTCTCAGTGTTTCTTTTATATGTGTTATGAACTCGCCTTTCTGTATTACAAAAAGATAATCATAATGAGGAAATATATATCTCCAGTAATCGAGATGTCTGTAGTTTTCCACAAACCAGAAGGCGGTCTTAAGTCCGCCTGCTCTGAGAATCTCAAGGCTCTTCTGGGTAAGCGGTGCCTGTGCAAGGGCAATAAGCAGATCAGGCTTATGTTCTTCACAACGTGCAAGTACAGAGGTTGAGGCAAACTCCACAAACTGTCTTCTTAACTCATCCTGAAGATCAGATCTTCTGGTTACATTGTCTATAAAGAGAAAGGCTTCATGATAGACGCTATTGTCAATGTAATAAACCCGATGGCCAAGGGCTTTCAGGGCTTTTACTGTATATTCGGCAATGGGTAAAGAGCCTCCATAGATTGGACCTACAACAGCAATCCTGAGACCGGTTTGCAACACCCTTCTTGTCCTGAGATAATCCTCCACTATCTCATAATATCTCTGCTGAAGTCTGACAGATGGATTATGTTTGAGTATCCTGAAGCTACCTTTTATTAAAGGAATATCATAATTAGAGATGATTTTTATCCTTCCGAGGACCTTCCCGAGGTCTCTGTGTGTAAGGGCAATCTTTAAGACATCTATATCCGGTTCAAAAACCAGAATCTCACAGTCTGTTACTTTCATAAGTGCCTCTATATGATAGCCGAGGCCGAAACCGAATATGCAGAGTGTAGAATGCTCTGATATTTTTTCTTTCAATGCCATAACCCACTCTTCTGCCTCTCTTTCAG
>JAADHP010000080.1 GCA_013151785.1 Nitrospirota bacterium
ACCGGAAAGGATGAAATTACGGAGGAAGGACTTTCTGCATTTAATGTTAAGATAAAAGAAGAGGCAATGGCCAGACCCGGGCTGATTAAAGAGCCAGAAAAGGCCGATATAGTCATTCTGCCCTTTGAAAATCTCAGTGATACACCTTATGCAGTGCGAAAGGTCATGCCTTTCATAAGAGAGTATATTGAAGGAAAGGGTATGAAGGTTCTTGACGAGATTAGCACGAGGGCTTTTATGGTGAAATACCGTGTAAGACAGAGGGGGGGCATTACAAGAGAACTTGCTGCGAGATTACGACAGGAGTATTCTGTGCCCTATATCATGGTGGGTAGCATTGTAACCTTTAAGGACTCTTCTTCGGTTCCGAAGCTTGGTCTGCTTGGCAGGGTGGTTGATTCATCAAATGGTAATATCCTCTGGTCAAACTATTCATCAGCGACAGGTATTGATTCTGTGGGTTTTTTAGGTCTTGGCAGAATAACAGATATTGACAGACTGATACCTGTAGTGCTTGAAAGATTTTTCTCATCACTGTCACCTGAAATCCTGAAAAATAAGAAGGACAATAAGATTCGCATTGCTGTCTTACCTTTCAGGAACGCAACCAATATCAGGGGTGCTGGTAAGGTTGCAGCCTATTTGTTTATAGATGAGTTGTTCAGGGTGCCTGGCATACAACCTCTGGAGTTCGGGGATGTCAGAGAGGAGGCCATATCACTAAATATGCGTGAGATAGGTGAACTGAGTTACAAGAGTATTGAAGAACTGTCAAAGGAAATGAATATTGATATGATACTGCTTGGCACGGTGGAAGAGTTTATGCCGGGTTCGGTGGGATCGCTTCCACCAAAGGTTCTTATTGCCTCCAAAGTAATTGACACAAGGTCAAAGAGATTGCTCTGGCTTGACGATGAGGAACTAAGCGGTGATGACGAGATCAAGATTCTTGATATTGGCAAATTAAGAACCGTGGACATGGTAGCAGATGAAGCAATAAGAAAAATAATAAAAAGAATGGAGGAGTCCATCTGGTGAAACAAATGAAGATCAATACAGAGAAAAAATATCTAAATGTAAAGCTTTTGTTAATTCTGTTTATCTTAACGGTTCTTTTGAGTTCCTGTGTTGGAAATATTAAAAGGGAGTCTAAGACACTTGCCCTTGTTAACGGGTATCCTATAACAGAGGATGATATGGCTTACGCACTTGAAATAGAACACAGAAGGGAAGATCTTTCAAAGGCAGGCAGGATAGATTTGAGAAAGTACCTGAACAGGTTGATTGATGAACGCCTTCTTGTGGAAGAGGCTGAACGGATGGGAATTGACAAGGAACCATGGATAAAAGAAAAACTCAGGGCCTTTACCATCAGGGAATCAGTAATGCAGCTCTATCAGGATGAGATAGCCAGCAAGGTAACTGTTACGAAAGAGGAGGCCCATGATTTCTATAAAAAGAACTACGTGGTCTACAGGATAGGCGTTATAGATGTCTCCAGTGAAGAAGTTGCAAAGAAGGCGCTGAAAGAAATCAGTGAAGGCAAAGACTTTGCAGATGTTGTCAACAGATATTCCTTATTTAAAAGCATGGAGGAGGGTGGGGTGAAATATACCCGACTTGCCCTTCGCAGATCGCCGGAGTTTGAGAAGATTGTTCTGAGTCTTAAACCCGGTGAGGTGAGCGGGATTCATAAAATAAACAACAGGTTTTATATAGTCAAACTGATTGAGGTCAAAAAGCCCGAAGAAAAGGACTACGAAAAGAAGAGACAAAGTATTATGAGAACCCTGAAGAAGGAGAAGGAAAAGGCCCTTGCATCAGAATATCTGAAGAGGTTGAAAGAAAAGGCAAAGATTACGGTGGATAGAGACTTGCTTTCCTTTATTGAGAAGAACATGGATAGCGAGGAGTTGTTGAATGATAAAAGACCCCTTGCAAAAGTCAACGATGATGTGTTAACAGTTTCGGAATTTGCAAAGTCTCTTAAGGAGGTAAAGAACAGAAAGAATCTGCTGAGGCTTGTAAATAACTGGATAGAAAGAAAGCTTGTCGACCAGGAGGCACTTTCCCGGAAATACTATTTGAAATCACCTTTGAAGGAGAAGATCAACAGATACAAAGAACAACTCATGAGGAGGGTTTTCATAGGAACCACGATAGTGCCTGATATAAAGGTGGATGACGGGAAGTTGAAAGACTTTTACAACAGCCACAGAGAAAGGTACAGGACTCCTGCAAAGTACAAGATCCAGCAGATTACACTCAAGGACAGGGCAGAGGCAGAGGCTGTCCTGAAAGAACTCCGTGAAGGCGCTGATTTTTCCTGGGTTGCAATGAACAAATCCAGGGATGCACATGCGAGCAATGGCGGTGTGGTGGGCTGGTTCGAAAAATCAGCCATGCCTGAAAAGATACAGAAGGCAATAGAGGGACTTAATCCTGGCGATATCAGTCCGATCATCAAGGATGACGATTCTTTTATAATTGTGAAATTGATGGATTATCGTAAAGGCACTATACGGCCCTTTGAGCAGGTAAAATCACTGGTCTATGAACAGTATATGAATAGGGAGATTAACAAAAGACTTAAAGAGTATGTTGCCAAACTCAGAAAAGACGCCACTATCGAGATAATAGAGGATAATGTAAGGAGAATGGAGGAACGTTTCAGGTAAGGTTTTTTCTTGAATATATGAGGTAAGTTAGTATAAAATTAACAATTGATTATGCCAGGAACGGTGAAAAATAAAAGACAGACACTTCTGATTGTTCTTGCACTGATTATAATTGCCACATTATCAACCTCCTGTGTACCTGAAGAGAGAAAGCCACAGCACAGGAGGGGGTTTGCTCCAAAACCCTGTTTGTCCTGCCATAAAGAAAAGAACAGGGATTACACAAGGAAGTTTGTTCATAAACCCATGGCAGAGAAGAACTGCGAAGCCTGTCACAGGCGACACGGTAAACTGCCTGTAAAGTCCTTTGTGGTCAGAGGAGAGCGTAACCTTTGCTCCATCTGTCATAAAAAAATGGAGGAAAGAATTCAGGGTTTAAAATCGGTTCATACGGTCATAAAGGATGAGGGTA
>JAADHP010000185.1 GCA_013151785.1 Nitrospirota bacterium
AATCAAGCAAAAATACACCTGCATCGTCACCCGGGGGAACAACCACACGATTATCCTCAGGCAACTCCAGTGTGCTCAAAAGTTCTTCCAGGTCCGCCGGACCCAGCTTACCAGCTCAGCCAGCAGCCTTGACCTTTTCTGTTAATCTCCATTTTTTCATTATTAAGTCCTGGTTATTCCTCTTAATCCTGATAAACCCCGAGATAAAGTTTCTGATTACATATTATACCCATTATAGAGTCTTCACGCAAAAATCCATCCCAAAATTACTGGCCAGAAAAACTATCAAACCAGATAAAAGACGGGTAGGCATTGGCTTTGAGTGGTTTTGGAAAATCAAAAGGGCAATTTACGGAATCTAATACAATTTTGTGATTTGAATCCTTGCACCACAACCACAATTATGTTAAACTCAAAATTATCCTAAGGAGATTAACCATGAAAAACAAACCTGTGCGTCAACGCTACTATATTTCAAAGGAATTGAGATTTTCCATAGCCATGATGGTCCTGTGGTCCTTCCTGGCTGTGGGCCTGCTGATGCTTTTTACCAAAGAGATCGGTATTGATAGTGACAATAAACTGCTTGCCTTTGTCTTTGTCCTTGGTGGCTATGGCATAATCTGCTTTTTACTGACCATGATCTTCTCCCACAGGCTTATAGGCCCCTTTGAAAGACTAAAAATGGAACTACGACTCATCCGAAGAGGAGAGATCAGCAGAAGACTTCATGTAAGGAAAAAGGATGACATATACATAAAGTCCTTTATAGATGAGGTGAATCAACTCTTGAAGGACCTTGAAAAGTACTATCTCTTCACTGAAAGGATAAAGAAAGAGATAGACGAGGAGTTTCTCAGAATAATCTCAGAATACGATACCACAAAAACCTCACCTGAAGAACAAAAAGATATATTAATTGATTTTTATAAAAATATTAAATCCCGTCTTGAACAACTCCATGAGTCGGAATAACTATTGAATAAAACGACTATGGCAATCCTTGATAGACTTAATGAGGAACAAAGAACAGCGGCAACCCACAAGGATGGCCCCCTACTGGTGATAGCAGGTCCTGGAACAGGCAAGACCCTGACCATTGTGGCAAGGATAGTATATCTGCTGGAGAAAGGTATCAGCCCCGCGAAGATTGTAGCCATAACATTCACAAACAAGGCAGCAGAGGAGATCAGGCAACGAGTGAATGCCCATTGTGGCACTGATTCTGAAGCTGTTTTTATCGGTACCTTCCATAAGTTCGGACTTCATATACTTAAAGAGTATCTTAATCGTGCTCCTGTTATAGCATCAGAAAAGGAGGTGCTTGAGATACTGTCAGACATTGCTGGTAAAGAAAGGGCTTCTAAACTCAGACGCTGTATCTCCTATTTCAAGAATACCCTGACCTCTTTGGAACCCGAACTTCATGAGATATACAAAGCCTATGAGAAGACTCTTACAGAGAAGGGCCTTATGGATATAGATGATATAGTCCTGCATACAGTAAAACTGCTCGAAGACAAAAACAATTCGATACACAACAAACCCGACTTTGACCATATCATTGTTGATGAATACCAGGATATCAACCTGTTACAATACAGGCTACTGAGACTGGTGCTCGGAAAGACACAGAATATCTTTGCTGTGGGTGATGCTGACCAGTGTATATATTCCTTTCGTGGGTCAGACAACAGATTCTTCCTTACCTTTCAGGAGGATTTCCCCTCTTCTACCGTTGTAGAGCTTACAAGAAGCTATCGTTCAAATGCCACGATTCTCAGGGCTGCCACATCTGTAATAGAAAAAAACAAAAACAGAATTTCCATTACCCTTGTACCTGACAGAACAGAAGGCAACAAAGTACGTGTTATATCCCTCCATGATGACAGACAGGAGGCCGAGTATATTGCAAGAGAGATAAAAGAACGTACGGGCGCCACCTATCACGGTGAACTGTTCAAAAATCCAGGAATCGAACAAACCCGTCTGTTTTCAGACTTTGCAATCCTTGTCAGGACACATGGCCTTGCCTCATCCATTCGCAAGGCACTTGAGCAGAAGGGAATCCCTGTAAGGGTAGTAGCAGAGCGGAGACTGTCTGAATTCCCCTCCACAGAGACTTTCCTGGACTACCTTGAGGCAATAATACATGAAGATGAGGATGCACTGAGGAGAATTATCAATACACCACCCAGAGGGATTGGCCCTAAAACAATGTCAGAGATAAACTCACTGTCCATAGAAAGAAATATAGGCATACCTGAGGTTCTTGAAAAATTCTTTGCAAAAAGGCAACAGATCAAAGACTTTATAGAGAGCTACTATACACTAACCCGTAGCAGGGACAAGACCTTTTCCCATCTGTGCAGAGAGATAATAAAGAGCTTTAATCTCAGGGAATATTTTCCGAAAGAGGAGCCTATTTTAGAGCATATGCTCTCTTTGTCCAATGCCTATGATCATGCCCCCGTCTCCGAGGCATTCAGGAGATTCAGAGAGGAGATATCCTGTGAGCATGAGTTTGATCTCATTGAAAGCAGGGCAAACTTTGTACCTATACTTACCATTCATGCCTCAAAGGGGCTGGAGTTTCCCGTTGTCTTCATTGCTGGCGCAGAAGAAGGAATAATTCCTTTCGGGGATGCAGATATTGAAGAAGAAAGACGGCTCTTCTATGTTGCCATGACCAGGGCAAAGGAGGAACTCATTATAACCCATGCAAGGCAAAGATTCCTCCATGGCACAGTGCAGACACAGAAGGCATCACCCTTTTTATCATTTGAGGCAGAGGTAAAGGAAGAGGTCTTTATAAAGGAACCAAATAAAAGGGCTGTCCAGAAGAGCCTGTTCTCCTGAGTCGTTCCTTAAAATCATTGCAAGTGAGGCGTGGTTCATAAGCCCACCCTCTATCACCTGAAGGCTGAAAAACTATGGTTTCTTATAATTAAAAAAATCTCATTGCATCAATGGGATGATGAACCACCTCTGTCTGCCTCAAAAAGTCTGCGACTTTTCGGGTACCACCTTGTTTAAAGAACTGTAAGAAGTCCTGTTGGGATAC
>JAADHP010000111.1 GCA_013151785.1 Nitrospirota bacterium
TTTTATCTTACTAATCGTTTTTATGAGCCTTCTTTATGACTTATATGGAGGTGATAAAAGATATTCATTACCAGAATACTTAATTCAATTTCATCACAATATTGTCTTTATTGTCATAGAATTGATTTATTTAATTGCTTCCATTTTCATTTTTATTGATATAAATACAAGAGGTATAACAAGAATAACCTTCTTTTATACTTTATTGTTTTTAATCTTTTTGGCCCTGACAAACCCAGGGAATCAGATTTGCGAGAGAATGAGATATGATTTTATTTTCTTTGGTCCATTTTTACTATTTTTGAGTATCGCTATAGAAATAATTGCAAAGAATATTGTTAAGAAGATTTTTAAATTAGAATGAGGAGGAAAAATCATGTTAAAAAGTTGGGTTCTAATAATCACTATAGTATTATCCATTGTCACTGTAACAAATACTAATGCTGAAATATACACCTCTATTTCTGGAAAGGTTATAGCAGAGGATACGGGAAAGGGAATTCCTGAAGTGGGTATAGTTGCGGAACGGACCGAAGGCAAGGAAACTTATTATGCTACTACAGATAGTGAAGGGAAGTATGTACTTAAAGACCTCAAGCCTGGAAACTATATCATTAGTTTTTATAAAAGAAGATCCTTTTACATTTCAGAGAAAAAGTCCTTGAAAGTCTATTTACCAAGAGGTAAAAATCTGGTGAATGTTAATTATGTATTAAAGATTGGAGGAGGAGTCTCAGGAGTGGTATATAATGCAGATGGCACTCCTGTAAGTGAAGCACTAATCTCGGCTGAAGTGTCTGATGCCAGACCTGAATGGGTTAATTCAGTTGGTCAGTTAATAGGCAGTGATGGAAAGTTTCTTATATTAGGTGTGCCAGAATCGGACCGTTGTGTTGTAAAAGTGGAACTCAGGGGGCATGCTCCGCTGACCAGAATAGTAAAGATTCAAAAAGGCAAGATTACAGAGAATGTAAACTTTACTGTCAGATGGGATGACAAAACAGGAATATCTGGTAAGGTTATCTCAACAGTGGACAATAAACCATTAAAAGGGATATGGATAGTATTATTTGATAGAGCAGACAAGGGTGTAGCATCAACTACAACTAACGAGACAGGAGAATATTCAATAGTAGGCGTTCAGCCAGGAGTTTATAATGTAGTAGCTTTCTGGCCTGCAATTCCACCTAAACCTGAAGATATGATAAAAATGACAGATGTTGTAATAGAAAAAGATAAGATGACAGTGTTAAATTTTGAATTCAATAAGCCAGCACCTTAAAAATAGAACTGGAGGGACACAAATGAAAAGACATATCAATTTTTCCTTTCTAATAATATCTGTAGTTTTTGTTTTAAGCTTTGTTGTTAATGTATATGCACAAACAGGAGGTACATGCCAACCACCGCCTCCACCGCCACAACCACCTGGGGGAGACCATCCGGATGAGACATTTTCCGTTGATAGTGGTAACCCACCTATACAACCAGTTTTTACATCTGAGCCACATGCTATAGTACTGATGAATGGTTACGTTGAAAAGTTTAATAACTTGTTAAGTTATATAAAAAAGAGTTATGCTAAAGCAGATTTAGACACTTCAATTTCAGAACTTATCAATGATTTAAATGTTCTCATCATCCCCTCTGGTGGCCTTTATGGCATGGAGAATTCTGAGATGTTCAGGGAACTCTTGAATGAATATGTCAGACAGGGAGGGACATTAATAGTTTTTGCCCAACAACACGGTTATGAGTATTCTGTTCTTCCAATACCTGATGGGAAGCCACTAAGTGGCTATGGCTGGGCAGAGGACCAGAGTTGTAGATATAGGTCAGTTTACATAGACACATATCACCAGATACTGTCAGGACAGAGGAATATAACGCCCTCGGTGAATGTAGATGGATACTTTACTCAGTATCCAGACAATTCAACGATTCTTTTAAGAAGAACATCCAATGGTCAGCCTGCGATGTTGATGTATCAGTACGGCAATGGGTATGTAATAGTAACCACCATGTATTCAGACTGGGCTTATGGGCACAGCCAGGCATCAAGGGAAGAGATAGCCCTTGTAAGGGATTTGATTTCATGGGCGAAGAATCCAGCGGAGTTACCAGAGATAAAGCCTGGGGAGACGGTATCAGTAACACTTTCCATAACAAACAACACAGACACAGACGCCTCAAAGGTAAAACTCCTGATTCTTGCCCCAGACAGGAATCTTATTACAGAGCAGACGGTTAATACCACCGTGCCTGCTGGGGGGACAGTTACCATTCCAGTTACCTACGCCACTCAAAGCACTGCCCCACTGGGCATCTGGCATGTGGACTATGAGTTGCTTGACTCTTCAGGCAACATCATCCAGCCACAGGCAGAGACAGACAGCGGAAGGTTTGTAGTCAGCAGCCCGCCTGAGAATCCTTATAAGAGCCCGGATTTTAGTTTTTCTATTCAGAGTGATGCAGAATATTATCTATATGGTTCACCGGCTACATTTACCGTGATAGCATGGAATAATACAGACATTGACCATACTCTTGAATTCAGATATTATTTGCCTCATCTTGGCCCTCCAGGCACACGGACTTTTGATGTGCCTGCTAATTCATCTACATACTTTGAAATCGTTGTTCCTGAGGTAAAGTATCAGGGTTGGCTTTGGGGAACTTTCTATGACGAGTCAGGTAGACCAGTGGGCTCAGCCAGAAAGGGTATATGGATGGCCTGGCCATTAGATATTTCATTACAGACCGACAAAGAGTCCTATGCAAAAGGTGAGAGCGTAACGATAACTGATTTTATTAAAAACAATATTTCATATCAATATTCTGTTGATGTAAAGACTACTGTTACAGACCCCTCAGGCACTGTGGTCTTTGAGGATACTAAGACGGTAGAACTGCCTGCCAGTGGTACGACAACTGTTACGAACAGTTTTGTCCTGCCTGCCACATCGGTGCTTGGGAGATATACTGTGAAGATAACGACCCTATATAATGGGAGAATTTTATTCAGTAGATACACAAGGTTTACACTTCCTCCTGTAAGTCAGATAAGGATAACACCGAATCTGCCTGATTCCTTTACAGCAGGCACAAACACTGTTTCCTTTACTCTTGAAAACACCGGTCTGATAGATGTGAACTCGGGCCAGTTACAGATAACCTTCAAAGACCCCGATGGGGTGGTTCTTTACGAAGGGAGCCATGGTTTTTCACTGCCTGTGGGGCAGAGCACCACAATAGATGTACCCATAACAATCCCGTCTCTCAAATTCGGAAAATACACCCTTGTCTACAGCCAGTCTGATGAGACCAGGCAGGGCATACCAGCAACCACCACGATTGAAAATAGTGCAACTGTTATTGCCAGCCTTGATAAATCCTCCTACAAAGTAAGACAGACTGCTACCCTTACAGTGGATATAACAAACACAGGCCTTTTTGACCTTGAGGGTGCAACACTAAGTGTCTCTGTGCCTGATACAGGTTATACAGACACCAGATCCATCTCACTTCTTCAGGGCCAGGCAACTGAACTCACCTTTGCAATTGCCATCCCGGAGAGCCTCACAGCAGGCTCACATGATGTTAATGTAAACATGACACTGCCCTCTGGAAGCACCATAACCCGACGAATAAGTCTCACAATACCACAATCATGGCTTGAGGTGAGATACCAGGGGCCTGACACCCTCAATGCTGCTGATACGGTAAACATAGAGGTAACAAACACAGGTGGTGTGGATACGGGGCTAATTTACAAAGTAAGTCTTTTTGACAGTAGAACAACTGTGTATCAGGAAAGCATTAATGATACCATTCAGGCAGGACAGAGCAA